>NZ_JPXY01000005.1:0-40505 GCF_000771895.1 Gallibacterium genomosp. 2 | reverse complement strand
TTATCTCTATATTGTTTAAATAGTAGCTTATTTTTAACTTTTTGTCAGTTAAATATTAAGTTGAATACGAAGAAGGAAACGTTATGGCAACACTTTCTTTATCACATATTTATAAACGTTATCGTAATGGTTTTGAAGCTGTGAAAGATTTTAATCTTGAAGTGGCAGATAAAGAATTCATTGCGTTAGTTGGGCCTTCAGGTTGTGGTAAATCAACAACATTAAGAATGATCGCTGGTTTGGAGGATATTTCCGAAGGAGATTTTTCTATTGATGATCGTCGTGTGAATGATGTTGAGCCGAAAGATCGCGACATCGCAATGGTGTTTCAATCTTATGCACTTTATCCTCATATGACTGTTTACGAAAATATGGCGTTTGCTTTGAAATTACGAAACGTTGATAAAGCGGAAATTGACCGCAAAGTGCGTGAAGCAGCAACTATTTTAGGTTTAGATGAGTTGCTGGATCGTAAACCGAAAGCTTTATCTGGAGGGCAGCGACAACGTGTTGCTTTAGGCAGAACTATAGTGCGTTCACCGAAGGTCTTTTTGATGGACGAACCACTTTCAAATTTAGATGCCAAGTTGCGCAGTAATATGCGTGCAGAAATTATCCGGATTCATAAAAAACTGAATGCGACCACGATTTATGTGACTCACGATCAAACCGAAGCAATGACAATGGCAGATCGCATTGTTGTGATGAGTGCAGGGATTGTACAACAAATCGGTACGCCGAAAGAAATTTATGATAAACCGGCTAATTTGTTTGTTGCCGGATTTATTGGGGCGCCCACAATGAACTTTTTAAAAGGATGGTTAGAGAATCACTCTTTTGTGACGGCGGATCATCATCAGTTAGCTATTCCCGATGAAATCTGGCAGCAACTAGTGGCACTAGGTCAAGAGGGTAAAGAGGTCGTTTTAGGTATTCGTCCCGAGAATGTTTCTAATGAGCCGTTATTACTTGGTTCTTATCAGAATGCGAGAGTATCAGCACCGGTATATGTCGCAGAGTTGTTAGGTGCAGAATATATTGTTCATACCAGTTTGGGTAATCAATCGATAAAAGCGATCGTCCATTCTCGGCAAAAAATTGAAATGGAGCAGCAAATCACGCTTGCGTTTGATATGAAGCGAGCTCATTTCTTTGATCCAACCACAGAGCAAGCCTTGTTGTAATCGCTCTTAATATATATGAGGTGAGTTATGAAATTCAAAAAATTATTAACTGTTGCAGCATCTGTGGTGTTCGCCACATTAGTGCTAAATGGCTGTAAAGATGAAAAATCACAAACTACGAATACAAATGTGAGTACAGAACCATCGGAGTTAGCTGGTGATATTACGATGTGGCACTCTTTTACTCAGGGACCACGTTTGGAAATTATCCAACAGGCAGCGAATGACTTTATGCAAAAGAATCCGAAGGTCAAAATTAAAATTGAAACCTTTTCTTGGAATGATTTTTATACCAAATGGACAACAGGATTAGCTTCAGGAAATGTGCCGGATTTGAGTACAGCATTACCGAATCAAGTTGTTGAGATGATTAATGTTGAGGCATTATCTCCAATTAATGATTTGATTGATGATTTAGGTCGAGATAGATTTTCTACGGCTGCAATCAATGAGGGGACTGTAGGAGAGAATAATTATTCGCTTCCTTTGTATTCTCACGCGCAAGTGATGTGGATTAGGAAAGATTTATTGGAGAAAAATGGATTATCCGTGCCGAAAACGTGGGATGAGTTGTATCAGGCAGCTAAGGCATTAACTAAAGATGGGGTATATGGTCTATCTGTGCCAATGGGGACGAATGATTTTATCGCAACTCGCTTTTTGAATTTATATGTGAAAAGCCGTGGCGGTAGTTTGCTTACTAAAGATCTAAAAGTGGACCTCACCAGTGAAATTCCACAAGATGGTATTAAATACTGGGTGAAAATGTATAAAGAAACTTCACCGAAAGATTCTATTAACTACAATGTCTTACAACAGGCGACCTTGTATTATCAAGGAAAAACTGCGTTTGATTTTAACTCTGGTTTCCAGATTGGCGGTGTTCAAGCGAATACACCACAGTTATTAGATTTTGTTGATGCTTACCCAGTACCAAAAATGGATGTGAATGATCCTGATTATGGCTTGGAAACAGCAAATATTCCTTTAGTGGTTTGGAAACATTCAAAACATCCTGAAGTTAGTAAAGCCTTTATTAAAACGCTTTATGATAAGGATCGTTATATTAAATTTCTTGCTTCAGTTCCGGTAGGAATGTTACCGGCTCTTAAAGATATTGCGAATGAGCCAGCTTATAGAGATAACCTAATGGTGAAAAAATTCTCTCATGCAGAAAAAGTGATTTCAGATGCAGTACAAACCGGCACTGCAATAGGGTATGAATATGGGCCAACTGTACAAGGCGGTTTATTAACGAATCAGCACATTATTGAAGCAATGTTCCAAGATATTGTAGTGAATGGCACAGATCCGATGGTAGCCGCTAAAAAAGCAGAAGATCAGCTAAATACTTTATTTGAAACGGTTGCTCAATAAATTCTAGGGCGGTCATTGCCGCCCATTATCCTCAAAGTAGATACAGATTCTCAGTAACTGAGAAGGGGGTTTTATGTATCAAAAAAACTATACAAGGTGGATTTTTGTCCTGCCCGCGATGATAGTGGTATCGGTATTATTCGTCTATCCATTCTTATCAAGCATTTTTTACAGCTTTACCAATAAGAATTTGATTATGCCGAACTGGAAGTTTGTTGGATTTGATAATTATATAGCGGTAATTAACGATCCTAGTTTTTGGTTAGCATTTTCTAATTCGATCTTATGGACAGTATTTTCTTTGGTTGGACAAGTATTAGTAGGATTTGCGCTAGCAATGGCATTACATCGTATTCGTCATTTGCAATGGTTATACAAAATCTTATTAATTATTCCGTGGGCATTTCCAACTATTGTTATTGCCTTTTCTTGGCAATGGATTTTAAACGGTGTATACGGCTATTTGCCGAATATGATTGTGAAACTCGGATTAATGGATATTGCGCCGCACTTTCTTTCTGATAGTACTTGGGCTTTTGTCAGCTTGGTGTTTATTAACGTTTGGTTTGGCGCACCACTGATTATGGTGAACGTTTTATCCGCCTTGCAAACCGTACCACAAGAACAATACGAAGCGGCGAAGATTGACGGTGCGAATGCGTGGCAAGTGTTCCGCCATATTACACTTCCACATATTAAAGTGGTGATTGGATTATTAGTGGTGTTACGCACGGTTTGGGTGTTTAACAACTTTGACATTATCTATCTCATCACGGGTGGTGGGCCAGCTAACTCAACAATGACCTTACCTATCTTTGCCTACAATATGGGCTGGGGAACCAAAATGCTTGGTCGTTCTTCTGCGGTAACGGTGCTGCTATTTATCTTCCTATTACTTATTTGCTTTATCTATTTCAAAGTGATTAGCCGTTGGGAAAAAGAGGGGGAATAAAATGAAAACGAAAAAATCGATTTTAGGTGATATTGTTGCACATCTGTTTTTATTAATTGCAACAGTAGTTGCAGTATTTCCTTTAGTCTGGATTATCATTTCTTCTATCAAAGGTAAAGGTGAATTAACCAGTGAACCCACCCGTTTTTGGCCAAAGGTGTTTACCTTGGACTATTTTGAACACGTGATTAACGACTTACATTTTATCGTTAATATTCAAAATAGTTTGGTTATTGCCTTAATTACAACATTAATTGCTATCATCATTTCAGCAATGGCGGCTTATGGCATTGTTCGATTTTTCCCGAAATTGGGGGCAGTAATGTCGAAATTATTGGTTACTACCTATATTTTTCCACCAATTCTATTGGCAATTCCTTATTCCATCGCAATGGCGAAAGTTGGACTAACCAATACAATGACTGGGCTTATTGTGGTCTATCTCTCATTTAGTGTGCCTTATGCGGTCTGGTTGTTGGTTGGATTTTTCCGAACCGTTCCTATCGAAATTGAAGAAGCTGCGCGGATTGATGGTGCAAATAAATTTACCGTGTTTTTCAAAATTGTATTGCCATTAGTTGCGCCCGGCATTGTAGCAACGGCAATTTATACCTTTATTAATGCGTGGAATGAGTTCTTATATGCTCTTATTTTAGTAAACGATACGAGCAAAATGACAGTAGCGGTAGCATTACGTTCATTAAATGGTGCAGAGATTTTAGATTGGGGTGATATGATGGCGGCTTCTGTCTTGGTTGTATTGCCGTCCGTGCTGTTCTTCACCTTTATCCAGAACAAAATTGCAGGTGGGCTTTCTGAAGGCTCAGTGAAATAAACTTATATCTATTCTTTTAGGAGAAATAAAATGACAAATTATGCTGTGATTGGTGTCGGCTATTTTGGTGCAGATTTAGCCAGAATTATGAATGAAAATGATGATGCAAAAGTGGTGGTTGTTTATGATCCAGAAAATGGTAAAGCGGTCGCTAAAGAATTAGGTTGTGAAGCAGCCGATTCGTTAGAGGATGCGGTATCTCGTGCGGATGTGGATTGTGTGATTGTGGCAACACCGAATTACTTACATAAAGAACCCGTATTACTTGCAGCAAAATATAAAAAACACGTTTTTTGTGAAAAGCCGATTGCACTAAGTTATCAAGACTGCGATGAAATGGTCAGAGCCTGCGAGGAGAACGGCGTAGTCTTTATGGCAGGGCATATTATGAATTTCTTTAATGGCGTGCATCACGCTAAAGAGTTGATTAACCAAGGTGTGATCGGGAAAGTACTTTATTGCCATACCGCACGTAATGGTTGGGAGGATGTTCAGCCTTCTATTTCTTGGAAAAAAATGAGAGAAAAATCAGGCGGACATTTATATCACCATATTCACGAATTGGATTGTGTTCAATTTTTAATGGGGGGAATGCCGAAAACGGTTACGATGACAGCAGGAAATGTCGCTCATCAAGGAGAACAATTTGGTGATGAAGATGATATGTTATTCCTCAATCTTGAGTTTGATGATGGTAGATTTGCTGTATTGGAATGGGGATCAGCTTTCCGCTGGGGAGAACATTATGTGCTGATTCAAGGGGAAAAAGGTGCGATTAAATTGGATATGTTCCATTGTGGCGGCACTTTACGTGTGGACGGCAAAGATAGCCATTTTTTGATTCACGAAAGCCAAGAAGAAGATGATGATCGTACCAGAATTTATACCAGTACAGAAATGGACGGTGCTATTCAATATGGGCATCCTGGCAAACGTACACCGCTTTGGCTTAATTCCGTAATGCGTAAAGAAATGAAATACTTAAATGACATTATGCACGGTATGAAACCAAGTAAAGAATTTGAAAAATTGCTTACTGGAGAGGCAGCAAGAGCGGCGATTGCCACCGCAGACGCTTGTACTAGATCCAGATATGAAAATCGAAAAGTGGAATTAAGTGAAATTCTGCATTCATAATCAGTAAATTTCATTGCGTTAATCAAATAGCCAACAATACCTCTGAGTTGTTGGCTATTTTTTTATAATTTGATTTCAGATTGATAGATCTATGAATACTTGGCATTAACACCATTTTCGGTAAAAGAGATTGTCTCAAGGAGATACTGAAGGGAAATTTTAATATTCAAACATCAAAGTATTTGAGAATAGTTATCATCTAATTAAAATGGAATTTATTAACTAAACCATAAATAAAATGATTAAAAATAAGATAAAGATTAATAAAAGAAGAAAGATGATAAAATTTATCAAAAAAATTTTGCCACTGTTGATATTTTTTGGTATGTTCAAAATCCTCTTACAATAATAAAACAAACACAACATTAAGGAATCCATATGCTTTATAACAAAGATGAAGTTCGTGAGAACTGTGGCTTTGGCTTAATTGCCCATCTTGAAGGTGAGCAAAGTCATAAAGTTGTGCGTACAGCAATTTTAGGTTTATCCAGAATGCAGCATCGTGGTGCGGTATTGTCTGATGGTAAAACTGGTGATGGCTGTGGCTTACACTTGCAAATGCCAAAACGTTTTTTTCATTTTATTGCTGAAGAACAGGGATTTAAATTAAATAAAAATTTTGGTGTTGGACAGATCTTTTTCCCGACAGATCCGCAGTTGATCGAGCAATATCAAGCAATTATCAAAGAAGAATTAACTAAAGAAACGCTGACAATTACAGCTTGGCGTGATGTTGCTATTAATCCTGCTGTATTGGGATCTATTGCGGCGGCAAGTTTGCCGGCAATTAAGCAGGTTTTTGTTAATGTTCCTGCCGGTTGGGGCATAAAGGATATGGAACGTCGTCTATTTATGGCACGTCGCCGTATCGAAAAGCGAATTGATCATCCTGATTTTTACATCTGTAGTTTTTCAAGCCAGATCATTATTTATAAAGGCTTATGTATTCCGAAAGATTTGCCGAAATTCTATCTTGATTTGGCTGATTTACGTATGGAAAGTGGGATTTGTTTATTCCATCAACGTTTTTCAACCAATACTTTACCAAAATGGAAATTGGCGCAGCCATTCCGTTATTTAGCACATAATGGTGAAATCAATACTATTTCTGGTAATCGTGCGTGGGCAAGAGCGCGTGCTTATAAATATCATACTCCACTTATCCCTGACTTACAGACTATTGCACCTTTTGTTAATGAAACAGGGTCAGACTCAAGTTCTTTAGACAATATGCTTGAATTGTTTGTTAACGGAGGTATGGACTTATTCCGTGCAATGCGTTTGCTTATTCCACCTGCGTGGCAACATAATCCGGATATGGATGATGATTTGAGAGCATTCTATGACTTTAACTCAATGCATATGGAGCCTTGGGATGGACCGGCAGGAATTGTATTGAGCGATGGGCGTCACGTTGCTTGTAATCTTGATCGTAACGGTTTGCGTCCGGCACGTTATGTCATTACACAAGATAAATTAATTACGATCGCCAGTGAGGTGGGGATTTGGGACTATGCGCCAGATGAAGTGATTGAGAAAGGGCGTATTGGACCGGGAGAACTGTTGGTAATAGATACCGAACACGGTAAATTAATTCATTCTCAAGAGATTGATAAAGAGTTGAAAGAACGCCATCCATATCGTGAATGGTTGGAGCGTAATGTTCACCGTTTAGTACCGTTTGAAGAGATACCTGATGAGAAGATTGGCAAGGCGGAATTTTCGCCACAACAGCTCCTCACCTATCAAAAACAATTCGCTTATAACAAAGAAGAATTAGAAAATTTATTACGTGTACTAGGAGAAAATGGTCAAGAAGCAGTTGGTTCAATGGGAGATGACACACCATTTGCTGTGTTATCTACTCATCCACGAGTAATTTATGACTATTTCCGTCAGTATTTTGCACAGGTTACCAATCCACCTATAGATCCGCTTCGTGAAGCACACGTGATGAGTCTTAATACCAGCATTGGTCAGGAGATGAGTGTTTTCTTTGAAACGGAAGGGATGTCTCATCGTGTAAATTTTAAATCACCGGTATTGCTTTATTCTGATATGCAGCAATTGCTCGCTTTATCACAGGAATATTACAAACACGAAATTTTGGATGCAACTTATGAGCCTAAATCGGTTGGTTTAAAACAGGCGATAGAAGAGTTGGCAGATAGAGCCGAGCAGGCGGCTCGCAACGGTACTGTATTGCTGATTTTATCGGATCGTGGAATTTCTCCGTTTAGAGTGCCGATTCCTGCGGCACTGTCTGTTGGTGCGGTGCAACAACGTTTAGTAGAAAAAAATCTTCGTTGTGATTCCAATATTATTGTTGAAACTGGTTCAGCGCGAAATCCTCATCACTTTGCTGTTTTATTAGGATTAGGAGCGACTGCAGTTTATCCGTATCTTGCATACGAAAGTTTAAGTGAAATGGTGGCAGGTGGTGCGATTACTAAACCACTACGCACTGTTTTGTTGAACTTTCGCAAAGGAATTGACAAAGGGCTTTATAAAATTATCTCCAAGATGGGGATTTCAACTATTTCATCTTATCGTTGTGCACATTTATTTGAAGCGGTTGGTTTTAATAAAGAGATTGTTGAATTATGTTTTAAACGGATTACTTGCCGTATTGAGGGTGCTTCTTTTGCTGATTTGGATCAGGATATGCAGTGTTTGCAACGTGATGCGTGGCGTGCAAGCCAAGCATTGCCGACAGGCGGTTTGTTGAAGTATAAACCTGACGGTGAATATCACGCTTATAATCCTGAGGTAGTGAACTATTTACAACAGGCAGTAAACAGTGGTGATTATCGAATTTATCAGAAATATGCTGATACCGTTAATAACCGTCCAGTGGCAACTATCCGTGATTTATTACAATTAAATATTGATGAAAGCAAGGCGATTGCGGTTGATAAAGTTGAGCCGGCAGAAAATCTATATAAACGTTTTGATACTGCGGCGATGAGTATTGGCGCATTAAGTCCTGAAGCTCACGAAGCTTTGGCGATAGCAATGAATCGTCTTGGTGGCTATTCCAATTCAGGTGAAGGCGGAGAAGATCCTCGTCGTTATGGCACAGAAAAAGTTTCCCGAATTAAACAAGTGGCATCTGGTCGATTTGGTGTAACACCAGCATACTTAATGAGTGCAGATGTGATTCAGATTAAAGTTGCTCAAGGCGCAAAACCGGGTGAAGGAGGTCAATTACCGGGCGACAAAGTAACGCCTTATATTGCTCAATTGCGTTATGCTGTGCCGGGATCAACATTGATCTCTCCACCGCCTCATCACGATATTTATTCAATCGAAGATTTAGCGCAATTAATCTTTGATTTGAAACAGATTAATCCTAAGGCATTGATTTCTGTTAAATTAGTATCTTTACCGGGTGTTGGCACAATCGCAACTGGTGTTGCTAAGGCTTATGCCGATTTAATTACAATTGCTGGTTATGATGGTGGTACGGGAGCAAGTCCGTTATCCAGTGTGAAATATGCCGGTTCTCCTTGGGAGCTGGGATTGGCAGAAGCTCAACAGGCATTAGTTGAAAATAATCTTCGTCATAAAGTTCGTTTGCAAGTTGATGGCGGATTGAAAACTGGTTTAGATGTGATTAAAGCGGCTATTTTGGGTGCGGAAAGTTTTGGTTTTGGTACTGGGCCGATGATTGCATTAGGTTGTCGTTATCTCAGAATTTGTCATTTAAATAACTGTGCAACCGGTATTGCAACTCAAGATGAAAAATTGCGTAATGAGCATTATCACGGCTTGCCGGAAAAAGCGATGAATTACTTTAAATTTATTGCACAGGATGTGCGTGAATGGCTGGCAAAATTAGGTGTTGAAAAATTAACGGATTTGATTGGACGTACTGATTTATTAACGATTATTGAGGGGAAAACCACAAAACAGCGCGGTTTAGATTTACAGAAATTGTTGTATGCACCGCAAGTGCCAGCAGGCAGTGCAAGATATTGTACGCAAAGTAATCCACCTATGGATAAGGGATTACTGAATAAAGCAATTTTGAAAGAAGTTGGTGATGCGTTTGATTATAACGATGAACAGCATCTTGATTTGACCTTTGATGTTAATAATACAGATCGTTCTGTCGGTGCAACCTTATCCGGTATGATTGCGAATAAATATGGTAATAACGGTCATGCACGCAAGAAAGTGGATATTCTCTTAAACGGTACAGTTGGACAAAGTTTTGGAGTATGGTTAGCTGGCGGTGTGAGCTTATATTTGACTGGTGATGCCAATGACTATGTCGGTAAAGGTATGGCTGGAGGAAAAATTGTTATTCGTCCTCATACAGGAGTAAGTTTCAAAGCTGAATTATCGACAATTGCTGGTAATACTTGCCTTTATGGTGCGACAGGAGGAAGTTTATTTGCCTCCGGTCGTGTTGGTGAACGTTTTGCAGTGCGTAACTCTGGCGCAACTGCGGTGGTTGAAGGCATTGGGGATAATGGCTGTGAATATATGACTGGCGGAGTGGTTTGTGTGTTGGGTAAAACTGGTATTAATTTCGGTGCAGGTATGACGGGTGGTTTTGCCTATGTGCTTGATGTTGATGGTAAATTCCGTAGTCGTATTAATCCTGATTTAGTCGAGGGATTATCGATTGTCGAATTGCCTATCTATCAAGAGCATTTGCGTGGATTATTAGTACATCATCACGATGAAACACATAGTCCGTTAGCAGAACGCATTTTGAATAATTGGAGTGATTTCGCTGATAAGTTTGTATTAGTCAAGCCAAAAGCAAATGATCTCAATGCGTTATTAGGGCATCAACGCCGCACCGTCAATGAGCTTGGTGTGGTAACACAGTAATTTTCCATCGTCCGGGAGAAATCCCGGTCGCTCTCAGACAAGTAAAAGGAAAAAACAATGAGCCAGCAAGGAAATATTTATCAGTTTATTGATTTACCTAGGATTGACCCTCAGAAAAAATCGTTAGAACAACGTAAAACAAAATTTATTGAAATTTATCAAATTTTTGATGAATCACAGGCAAAAGCACAAGCTGATCGCTGTTTAGCCTGTGGTAATCCATATTGCCAACATCGTTGTCCGTTACATAATAATATTCCGGATTGGTTAAAGTTAACCTATGAAGGACGCATTATTGAGGCGGCGGAATTAGCACACGAAACTAATACATTACCTGAAGTATGTGGTCGAGTTTGTCCTCAGGATCGTTTGTGTGAGGGGGCCTGCACCTTAAATGCCGAATTTGGTGCGGTAACGATTGGTAATATTGAAAAATATATTACTGAAACTGCATTTGAAATGGGATGGCGACCTAAAGTCAACAATGTTGAAAAAAGCGGCAAACGGGTGGCGGTAATTGGCGCTGGTCCGGCAGGATTGGGTTGTGCAGAACAGCTGATTAGAAATGGTGTTGCTGTTACAGTTTATGAGCGTCAGGCTGAAATTGGTGGTCTGCTGACTTACGGTATTCCTGCATTTAAACTTGAAAAAGAGGTGATGAAACGCCGTCGTGAAATTTTCACAGAAATGGGAATTGAGTTTAAATTGGGAGTCAATATTGGTGAAGATATTCAGTTATCCGAGATTATTGAACAGTATGATGCCGTTTTTCTTGGGGTAGGGACTTATCAAGGAATGAAAGCCAATATTCCGAATGAAGATGCGGAAGGCGTTTATTCTGCATTGCCTTTTTTAATCGCCAATACACAGCAGTTACTAGGGCAAAACCCGGATAATTATGTTTCTATGGCTGGAAAACGTGTGGTAGTGCTGGGCGGTGGCGATACAGCAATGGATTGTGTTCGTACTTCTATACGTCAACAGGCTACTGAAGTTACTTGCGTGTATCGTCGAGATCAAGCCAATATGCCGGGAAGCCGTAAAGAGTTTATTAATGCGAAAGAAGAGGGAGTGCAGTTTCAATTTAATGCCCAACCGGTGGCAATTGCAGCAGAACCTGTTGCTGTTCATACTGAAAACGGTCGCGTTACCGGCATTGAAGTAGTGGAAACAACAATGGGTGAACCGGATCAAAATGGTCGTCGTCGAGCAGAAATCATTGAAGGTAGTGAACGTATTATTCCTTGTGATGCAGTGATCATTGCTTTCGGCTTTGCACCACATCAGATGCCGTTTCTTGTCGATGTTGGTGTTACTACCGATGCTCGAGGACGTATTGAAGCAAAAGGTGAATTTAAGCAACAAACCGCTAATCCGAAAGTATTCGCCGGTGGTGATGTAACCAGAGGTTCTGATTTAGTTGTTACCGCAATAGCGGAAGGCAGAGATGCAGCTAAAGGAATTTTGGATTATTTTGGTATTTAAATAGTCGAATAACAATATTATCTGCACTTTAAGTTTTCTTGAAGTGCAGATTTTTTATGCCGGACGGTATTATCCCTTGAAAAGGTAAATTGTCAGGTATATTTCAATTCACTTGGCTCCGTATCAAGTATTCTATAATTTCTATTATTTTAAAAGATTAATTCTATTGATTTTTATGTTATTGATTTTTAAAACTAATTAATAATGTTTGTTATTAACCTATTAATTTAATATAAGTATCCTTTTTTATAGTAAATATAATTTTTTAGTCTCATTTTTATCGTAAAAATGAAGACATCATACTATCAGGGAGAAAATATTATGAGTGAAAAATTCAAGGGGAAATGCCCGGTAACCCATCTAACCACGGATTTCGGTGCGCCGGTGGTAGATAATCAAAACAGTTTAACCGCAGGTCCTCGAGGCCCATTATTGGCACAAGATATTTGGTTACAGGAGAAGTTGGCTAATTTTGTTAGAGAAGTAATTCCTGAACGCAGAATGCACGCTAAAGGTTCTGGTGCATTCGGTACTTTTACGGTAACACACGATATTACAAAATATACTCGAGCTAAAATTTTTAGTGAAGTTGGTAAAAAAACAGAAATGTTTGCCCGTTTTACGACCGTAGCAGGTGAACGTGGAGCGGCAGATGCAGAGCGAGACATTCGAGGATTTGCTTTAAAATTTTATACTGAAGAAGGAAACTGGGATTTAGTCGGCAATAATACGCCGGTCTTTTTTATTCGTGATCCGCGTAAGTTTCCAGATTTAAATAAAGCCGTGAAACGTGATCCGCGAACAAATTTACGTTCAGCTACTTATAATTGGGATTTCTGGACATTGTTACCGGAAGCGCTTCATCAAATCACTATTGTTATGAGTGATCGTGGTATTCCGGCAAGTTATCGGCATATGAATGGTTTCGGATCACATACGTATAGTTTTATCAACGCGGAGAATGAGCGTTTTTGGGTAAAATTCCATTTTAAAACTCAACAAGGGATTAAAAATTTAACAGATGCAGAAGCGGAAGCTTTAATTGGTAAAGATCGTGAAAGCCACCAGCGTGATCTATATGAATCGATTGAGCGTGGTGATTTTCCAAAATGGACGATGTATGTCCAAATTATGCCGGAACAGGATGCAGAAAAAGTACCTTATCACCCATTTGATTTAACCAAAGTTTGGCCACATAAGGATTATCCTCTGATAGAAGTTGGTGAGTTTGAGTTAAACCGTAATCCGGAGAATTTTTTCTTAGATGTTGAGCAATCTGCATTTGCACCAAGTAATCTAGTTCCGGGAATTAGTGTTTCTCCTGATAGAATGTTGCAGGCACGTCTATTTAACTATGCAGATGCACAACGCTATCGTTTAGGTGTAAATTATCATCAAATTCCGGTGAACAGAGCACGTTGTCCGGTACATAGTAATCATCGTGATGGACAAGGTCGCGTGGATGGAAACTATGGCAGTTTGCCTCATTATGAACCGAATAGTTTTGGACAGTGGCAACAACAACCTCAATATAAAGAACCACCACTTAAAATTAACGGTGATGCGGATTTCTGGGATTATCGTGAAGATGATAATGATTATTTTAGCCAACCTCGTGCTTTGTTCCGTTTGATGACAGCAGAACAGAAGCAAGCGTTATTTGAAAATACAGCTCGAGCAATGGGCGATGCTCCTGATTTTATTAAGCAACGTCATATTGATAACTGTACGAAATGTGATCCTGAATATGGAGAAGGCGTAAGAAAAGCATTGGGCTTATAAATTTAATAAAAAATCGGGAAATGTTTCCCGATTTTTTTGAGGGTTATGTTGTTTTCAGGTTATAGAATTTGACGTTGTAACTGACCGATAATTTGAGGGTTTTCCAAAGTTGAAACATCTTGTGTAATCATTTCATTTTTCGCAATAGAACGTAGTAGGCGACGCATAATTTTGCCGGATCGAGTTTTCGGCAAATTGTCGGCAAAACGAATATCTTCAGGTCGGGCAATTTTACCGATTTCTTGAGATACCCATAATTTCAATTCTTCTGCCACCTGTTTGGCTTCATCATCGTCAATGGTTGCCTGATTAAGCACCACAAATGCCACAATTGATTCACCTTTAATTTCATCTGGTTTACCAACCACTGCCGCTTCGGCTACTTTTTCATTTGCCACTAATGCAGATTCAATTTCCATTGTACCTAAACGGTGACCAGAAACGTTAATAACATCATCCGTTCTTCCTAAAATCCAGAAATAACCATCTTCATCACGATAGGCAGTATCGCCGGTTACATAATATTTACCTCCTAACTCTTCAGGGAAATAGGTTTTCTTATAACGTTCATCGTCATTCCAAATAGTACGAACCATACAAGGGAAAGGGCGTTTAATCACTAATAAGCCACCTTTACCTTTTTCAATTTTTTCACCTTGTTCATTGACAACGTCCGCCATAATACCCGGTTGAGGTAGAGCACAAGAACCCGGTTTTAATGGGTTAATACCAGGTAATGGTGATAACATAATTGTACCGGTTTCAGTTTGCCACCAAGTATCGACAATAGGGCATTTACCTTTTCCAATCACTTCGTGATACCACATCCAGGCAGACGGGTTAATCGGTTCACCTGCCGTACCAAGTAAACGCAATGAAGAGAGAGCATATTTTTTCGGAATTTGATCGCCGAAACGTGTTAACGAGCGAAGTAAAGTGGGTGAAGTATGGAAAACGGTTACTTTATGACGTTGAATAATACGCCAAATACGTCCTGCATCCGGATAACTTGGCACACCTTCATACAACACTTGGGTTGCACCGCTTGAAAGCGGGCCATAACAGACTAATGAGTGACCAGTAATCCAACCTACATCAGCGGTACACCAAAATACATCGTTAGGTTTATAATCCATCAAATTGCGGAAGTGATGAATAACCACTAATAAATAACCGGCAGTGCTATGAACAATGCCTTTTGGTTTACCGGTTGACCCTGAGGTATACAGAATAAATAATGGATCTTCTGCATCCATCCATTCAGGTTCGCAGAAATCAGGTTGATGCATTGTTAATTCGTGCCACCAAAAATCACGTTCTTCATTCCACGGAGTGTCAACATTTAAACGGTAATAAACAATGACTTTTTCAACAGATTTTCAGCCGATTTCCAATGATTCGTCAACAATCTCTTTTAATGGAATAATTCTACCGCCGCGTAAGCTACCATTAGCAGTAATCACCATTTTAGCCTGAGCATCTTCAATACGATCACGTAAAGCACTGGCGGAGAAACCACCGAATACGACAGAGTGAATTGCTCCGATTCTTGCACACGCTTGCATTGCAATCACCGCTTCAACGATCATCGGCATATAAATAATTACGCGATCACCTTTTTTGATACCTTGTTCACGTAAAGCGTTGGCAAAACGACAGACGCGATTGTGTAGCTGTTTATAGGTGTAAGTATTGACCTGACCAAAATCAGATTCAAACAAAATCGCAATTTTGTCGCCTTTATCCGGTAAATGGCGATCCAAACAGTTCCAAGAAACATTGAGTTTTCCATCAATAAACCATTTATAAAACGGCGCATTGCTGCCGTCAAACGGCGTTACAAACGGTTTTTTCCAACTGATGAGTTCTCGTGCCAGATCTGCCCAATAATTCACATAATCCTTATCGGCAAAATCCCATAATTGTTGGTATTTCTCGTCATCGCCAATATTTGCCTGTTGACGGAAGTCATTACTTGGCGGGAAAACACGAGTTTCTTTAAGAACAGAATCTATTTGCTGCATAATCATCTCCTTTATCGATGGTGGATAAAAAAAGCGATGCACTGCTGACGAATCGCCAAATATTTTTGCCTTTGTTTTTATTACGTTATATAAAAGTTAAAAAATGATCAAATAAAAGTTAATTAAATTTTGGTATATAGATCACATTTTTAAAAAATGTGATTAAAAAGAAATAAAAATAAATCTTTAAAAAAGGATATTAACGCTAAAGAGTTAATAAAAAAATATTGGTTTTATTGTTTTATCTTTATGAATTTATTGATTTTATTTTTATTAATAAACTAGATTAATCAAATTTAATAGCAAATTTTAAACAAATTTAATAAATGTTAATTTTTATTTTTTATTAAAAATATGTTTCAAACAAATAAATTAAAATGCTACATTCTTTGTGTATAGAAATTATACATACCCAAATTTAACTTTATTTTGAGGATATATGTATGAACAGTGCAGGTAAAAAATTTAGAGAAGTTTTAAAGCAAACATCACCATTACAAATTGTTGGAACTATTAACGCTTATCAGGCTTTGCAGGCAACGAGAGTGGGGCATAAAGCAATCTATTTATCAGGTGGTGGGATTGCCAATGCCTCTTATGGATTACCGGATTTGGGAATGACAATGATCGAAGATGTTTGTGTTGATATCAGACGTATTACCGCAGTTTGTGATACACCGTTGATTGTCGATGCAGATACCGGTTGGGGGCACGCATTTAATGTTGCTAGAACAGTTAAAGAATTTATCAGAGCAGGAGCAGCCGGTTTACATATTGAGGATCAGGTTGCGGCGAAACGATGTGGCCATAGACCGAATAAAGAATTGGTTTTCACAGAAGAAATGTGTGATCGCATCAAAGCGGCAGTGGATGCAAAACAACAATTGGATCCGGACTTTTTTATTATAGCGAGAACAGATGCGCACGCTAGTGAAGGTCAGGAAGCAGCAATTTCTCGTGCTAAAGCTTATGTTGAGGCTGGAGCGGATGCGATTTTTGCGGAAGCAATTCATACGTTGGAAGAGTACAAACAGTTTGTTGAGGCGGTAAAGGTACCGGTTTTAGCCAATATTACCGAATTCGGTGCAACACCTTTATTTACAGTGGATGAGTTGGCTTCGGTTGGTGTGTCGATGGTGCTGTATCCATTATCTGCATTTCGAGCAATGAATAAAGCTGCATTACACGTTTATCAAGAATTGAAAGAGAAAGGAACACAAAAGGATGTGTTGGATACCATGCAAACAAGGATGGAATTATACGATATGTTGAATTATCACGCTTATGAGCAAAAAATGGACGAATTATTTTCCAAAGGCAAAGCTAAGTAGTTGAGAAGTAAGGCTTTCTATCTGAAATTCATCAAATGCTACTAAGGGGGCAAAAATGAGTGGTTTAGCGGGCATTACCGCAGGAAGTTCTGCAATCTGTACATGTGGATTAGGAAATGGTTTGAATTATCGTGGATATGCGATACAGGATCTGGCATTAAAAGCGGATTTTGAAGAAGTCGCTTATCTTCTTTTAGTTGGCGAATTACCTAATCAGAAACAATTAAATGACTTTAGAAGAAAAATTATTGCTGCAAGAGAGTTACCGATTGCAGTTAAGAATGTACTTAAGTCAATTCCGGCTTCTTCCCATCCAATGGATGTTATGCGAACAGCAACCTCTGCATTGGGGTGTGTTGAACCGGAAAAAGAGGATTTTTCAGATCAATTACCGAAAGCGATTCGCTTATTAGGTGCGCTCCCTTCTTTTCTTATCTTATCTATTGGCATCACTGGCATAAGCACGGTAAGGAGATCGATCTGATTTCCGAGCAAACTACAATGGCAGGTTATATCTTAGAAAGATTAAAAGTGAAAAAACCGTTAGATATTGAAGTTAAAGCAATGAATGCAATGTTAACGCTTTATGCTGAACACGAATTCAATGCCTCTACCTTTGCCAACAGAATTGCGGCTTCTACTTTATCCGATATTTATTCCTGCATCACTGCTGGTATTGCTGCCTTAAAAGGACGCTTACACGGTGGTGCTAATGAAGTTGCGGTTAAATTTGTATTGTAATTTGATAGCGTGGAACAAGCGTTAAAATCCGTTGACGAACTCTTTGCCAGAAAAGAAAAAATTATGGGATTCGGTCATCGCGTTTATCGTGATTTGGATCCAAGATCACCGGTCGGGTTTGAGTTGGCTTCAGAATTGAAAGAGTTGGAAACGTCTGATCCGAAATTATTTGATATTGCTAAAGCGATTCGTGACAAAGTAAAAGCGGAAAAAGGTTTACCGGATAATATCGATTTCTTTGGTGGTTTAATTTATCACTATATGGAAATTGAACGTTTATATTATACGCCGTTATTTATTATGTCTCGTGCCGCAGGTTGGGCTGCACACGCATTTGAACAAAGAGCAAATAATAAAATTATTCGACCTAATTCTGAATATACCGGCCCGGCACCAAGAGCATTTATTCCTTTATCAGAAAGAGAATAAAGCTAAAATTAAGTTAGCAGTTTTGCTAACTTAATTTATCGTGATTTGTGGTACAGGGTAATAATGACATTACCCTGAAAAGTCCGATTAAAAATAAAATGATCCGCTGTGAACAATAATGAAAGCAATCTGTGGAGATCACGATGAACAATAAAAAATATCTCAAAGATTTACCGGATATGCCCGGTGTTAAATATTATGATATTAAATCGGCGATAGAAGATATTTCCCCTCATTCATTTTCTAAATTAAATTATACTTCAAGAGTGTTGGCAGAAAATTTATTAAGAAAATGTCCTGAAGAAGATTTAAAAGATTCTCTGATTCAATTAATAGAAAAAAGAACGGATAAAGATTTTCCTTGGTATCCCTCTCGTGTGATTTGTCATGATATTTTAGGATTAACTGCATTTGTTGATTTGGCAGGACTACGTGAGGCAGTTGCGGAAAAAGGTGGCGACGCTAAAAAAGTGAATCCGGTAGTGCCGACACAACTTATTGTAGATCATTCCCTTGCAGTCGAGTGTGGCGGATATGATCCGGATGCCTTTAGAAAAAATCGTGAAATTGAAGATAGACGAAATGCAGACAGATTTCATTTTATCAATTGGGTAAAACAAGCTTTTAATAATGTGGATGTGATTCCACCGGGCAATGGTATTATGCATCAAATTAATTTGGAAAAAATGTCACCGGTTATCCACTTAAATGATGGCGTTGCTTCTCCCGATACGCTAGTTGGAACAGATTCACATACACCTCACGTTGATGCTCTAGGCGTTATCGCCGTTGGTGTGGGCGGTTTGGAAGCAGAAAATGTGATGCTGGGAAATCCTTCCTATATGAGAGTGCCGGAAATTATTGGTGTTGAAATTACAGGTACTCGGGCAGCAGGAATTACAGCAACCGATATTGCATTATCATTAACTTCGTTTTTAAGACAAAATAATGTGATTTCCGATTATTTAGAATTTTATGGTTCAGGCATTAAATATTTAAATTTAGGTGATCGGGCTACTATTGCTAATATGACACCTGAATATGGAGCAAGCGCCGGTATTTTTGCTATTGATGAACAGACGCTCACCTATTTAAGAACAACCGGCAGAGAAGAAAAGCAAGTCAAATTGGTAGAAGCCTATGCCAAAGCGAATGGGTTATGGGCGGATAGTTTAAGTGACGCCACTTATGCACGAACCTTAAAATTTGATTTAAGTTCAGTTGTAAGAAGTTTGGCTGGACCATCGAAGCCGCATAAATTAGTGCCGACGACAACATTAAAAGCAGAAGGTATTGCCAAACCATTACCACCAAAAGACGATAAACTTCCGGATGGTGCTATTTTAATTGCTGCTATTACTTCCTGCACTAATACTTCCAATCCGCGTAATATTATTGCTGCAGCATTGGTCGCGAAAAAGGCCAATCAGCTTGGTTTGAAGAGAGAACCGTGGGTAAAATCCTCATTAGCACCAGGCTCTAGAGTGATAGAAGTTTATCTCAAAGCCGCTGGGTTATTGCCGGAATTAGAAAAATTAGGATTCGGTATAGTTGGTTTTGCTTGTACTACTTGTAATGGGATGTCTGGTGCACTTGATCCGAAAATTCAACAGGAAGTGCTTGAGAGAAATATTTATTCCACAGCCGTATTATCCGGCAATAGAAATTTTGACGGTAGAATTCACCCTTATGTTAAAGAAGCATTTTTGGCATCACCAGCATTAGTAGTCGCTTATGCATTGGTGGGAACAATTCGGTTTGATATTGAAAATGATGAATTAGGTAAGGATGCGGCTGGAAACAGTATTAAATTAGCGGATTTATGGCCTACGGACGAAGAGATCGATACGATTGAGAAAAAATACGTTAGACCGGAAATGTATAATGATGTTTATATTCCAATGTTTATTAAAGATGACAGCAACAGAAAAGATATGAGCCTGTTTTATCCTTGGAATAAACAATCCACCTATATTCAGAAACCGCCGTATTGGCAAGCGGAATATATGCAAATGCCGGCATTGAAAGGAATGAGAGCGTTGGGTGTTTTCCCAGATAACATTACAACCGATCATTTGTCGCCATCGAATGCAATTTTGCCTACTTCTGCATCGGGCGAATATTGCTTAAAAATGGGGTTGCCAGTTGCCGATTTAAATTCATATGCCACTCACCGCGGCGATCACAATACCGCATTGCGAGCAACTCTAGCGAATCCAAAATTATTTAATGAAATGGTCAAAAATGCAGATGGCAGTGTTAAACAGGGATCGCTCACTAAAATTATGCCTGAAGGCAAAGAATCCAGAATGTGGGAAGCGATAGAACATTATATGGCGAAAAAACAGCCTTTAATTATCATTGCCGGCATCAATTATGGACAGGGCAGTTCACGTGACTGGGCAGCAAAAGGGGTGAGATTGGCTGGTGTTGAAGTGGTGATTGCCGAATCAATAGAGCGGATTCACCGCACGAATTTAGTTGGAATGGGGGTATTACCATTGCAATTTAAAGCCGGTGACTCTCGCCATACTTATGCTATTGATGGTAGTGAACTGTTTGATATTGAAGGTGAAATCTCGCCAAGATGTGATTTAACTGTCGTGATGACAAGAAGTAATGGCGAAGTGGTTAAATTCCCTGTTTTATGTAGATTGGATACATCGACTGAAGTTGAGGTGTATAAAAACGGTGGCATTTTGCAGAAATTTGCGAAAGATGTTGTCAATGCACAATAAATAGTAATCCGAAAACAATAAATAAACTATTTTGTTTTAAGGTGGAAATCTATGAGTGAGTATAAACCGCAAATTAAAATCAGAGCGACCTATATGCGTGGTGGCACTTCAAAAGGTACATTTATCAATATAGCGGATCTGCCCGAAGAGGTACGGCAAGATCCTAAAAAACGGGATAAATTGGTACAACGAATTGTAGGTAGTCCAGATCTCTATAAACAACAAATAGATGGAATGGGGGGCGCAACTTCTTCTACATCTAAGGTTGTGTTGGTTGGAAAAAGCACAGTTGCTAACCACGATGTCGATTACTATTTTTGTCAAGTCGCTATTGATAAAGATGTTGTTGATATGAGTGGTAATTGTGGCAATTTGTCCAGTGCAGTAGGGGCTTTTGCCATTAAAGAAGGTTTGGTGGAGAATGTTCCGGAAAATGGAGTTTGTTGCGTAAGAATTTGGCAGGCTAATATCAAGAAAACGATTTTTTGCTATGTCAGAATGGTTAATGGTGTAGTGAAAGAAATCGGAGATTATTATATTGACGGAGTTGCTTTTCCTGCAGAAGAGATTGTGCTGGAATTTGCTGAACCGGTCGATCCGAATGAGGCGTTATTCCCAACCGGCAATTTGGTTGATACCTTAGAGGTGCCGGAAATCGGTACGCTTCAAGCGACGTTAATCACTGCCGGCATTCCGACCGTTTTTGTCAATGCTGATGAAATCGGTTATACAGGAACGGAATTGCAGAGTGATATTAATGGTGATCAAGCGGCATTAGATCGATTTGAACGCATTAGAATTGCCGTCGCTTTGAAAATGGGCTTGATTGCCAATGAGAAAGAGGCTGAATCCAAACAGCATACGCCTAAAATTGCCTTTGTCGCACCGGCAAAAGATTTTATTACTTCAAGCGGTAAAGAGGTAAAAGCGGATAGCATTGATCTGCTTGTGCGAGCGTTATCTATGCAAAAATTGCATCACGCAATGATGGGAACAGCTTCTGTTGCAATTGGTGTTGCTGCTTGCATTCCTGGAACTTTGGTTAATCTGGCAGCTGGTGGGGGTGAGAAAAAAAGCGTTACTTTCGGACATCCATCAGGTGCTTTAAAAGTAGGAGCAATCATTGAAAATCAAAATGGTAAGCCAGTTGTGAAAAGTGCAATATTAAGTCGTAGTGCTAGAATTCTGATGGAAGGATATGTGTTTGTGCCGGCAGACACTTTCTGAATCTTTTAAAGCCGATAAAGCCGAGTGTTTATGCTCGGCTTCCAATATAAATCTAATTATCAATCATATTTGGGTTAATATTTGAACTCATTTCTTACTTATTTTTGTAAATTTTCTCATTCTAACAAAAATTTTTTCAAAAATGTGATCTATGTATCAAACATTTTATTAACTTTAAATTGCTTATTTTTTAACTTTTGTATAACTTAAAAGTTTCATTGGCGATTCGTAATGTGGTGCATCGCTTGCTTATCCATCAATAGAGGAGAAGAACCCTATGCAACAATTAGATTCAATTTTAAAAGAAGATCGAGTTTTTCCACCAAGTGATGAATTTCGACAACAAGCGAATATCGGCAATGATGAACAGTACCGACAATTATGGAAATTTGCAGATGAAGATTACCTACATTATTGGGCAGATTTGGCTAGAGAATTAATTAGTTGGAAAAAACCGTTTATGACTATTTTTGATGGCAGTAATGCACCGTTTTATAAATGGTTTATTGATGGCAAACTTAATGCCTCATATAACTGCTTGGATCGTCATCTTCCAGATAAAGGCAATAAAGTTGCTCTTATTTTTGAATCAGATTTCGGTCAGGTCAATACTTACACCTATAAACAACTACATAACCGTGTTTGTCGGTTTGCTAATGCACTGCGTGAACAAGGAGTGAAAAAAGGTGACCGTATTGTGATTTATATGCCAATGTTAGCAGAGGCTGTGATTGCAATGCAGGCGTGTGCCCGAATCGGTGCTATCCATTCCGTTGTTTTCGGAGGATTTTCAGCAAGTGCTTTGCGTGATCGTATTGAAGATGCTCAGGCTAAAATGGTGATTACAGCTAATGGAGGCTTACGTGGTGGAAAAATTATCCCATTAAAAGAAACGGTAGATAGTGCGCTTGAAATGGGATGTGATTCAATTGAAAAAGTAATCGTCTATTATCGTTTAAATATCGATACTCCGTGGCAAGAGGGGCGCGATCTTTGGTGGCACGAACTTTCTAAAGATCAACCGGATTTTTGTGAACCAGAGTGGATGGATGCGGAAGAACCACTTTTTATTCTTTATACTTCTGGCTCAACCGGAAAACCAAAAGGCATTGTTCATAGCACTGCCGGTTATTTATTAGGCGCACTTAACAGCTTCCGTAATATTTTTGATAACAAAGCGGATGATGTGTATTGGTGTAGTGCCGATGTGGGCTGGATCACTGGTCACTCTTATGTTTGTTACGGGCCTTTGGCAAATGGTGCAACGCAAGTGATTTATGAAGGTGTACCGAGTTATCCGGATGCAGGTCGTATTTGGCGTATTATTCAGCGTCATAAAGTGAATGTTTTCTACACTTCTCCAACCTTAATTCGTTCATTGACACGTTTCGGTGATCATATCCCTAAGAAATATGATCTCTCCTCACTGCGTTTATTAGGTAGTGTTGGTGAACCGATTAACCCATCGGCTTGGATGTGGTTTTATCAGGTTATTGGTAAGGAGAGATGTCCTATTGTAGATACTTGGTGGCAAACGGAAACAGGTTCAATTATGTTATCGCCTTTACCGGGAGTTACTGCGTTGAAACCAGGTTCTTGTACATTACCGCAACCGGGTATTATGGCAGATGTCGTTGATGAAGAGGGCAATAAAGTTACGAATGGTAATGGCGGTATGTTAGTGATTAAACGTCCGTTCCCGTCAATGTTACGCACTATTTGGAATGACGATGAACGTTATAAGAGAACCTATTTCCCTGAAGAGTTGGGTGGCAAATACTATGTTGCCGGAGACTCCGCACATCGTGATGAAGATGGTTATTTCTGGATTTTAGGACGAACGGATGATGTATTGAATGTTTCTGGTCACCGTTTAGGCACAATGGAAATTGAATCTGCATTAGTAGCGAATGAAAAAGTTGCCGAAGCAGCGGTAGTTGGTAAACCGGATGAAATTAAAGGTGAATCGATAGTAGCGTTTGTAGTGCTTAATCAAGCTTTCATTGATGATGATGAAGCAAAACAAGTGGCAGAAGAGTTGAAACAGTGGGTATCTCAAGAAATCGGTAAAATAGCACGACCTGAAGATATTCGCTTTGCTGACAACTTGCCAAAAACTCGTTCCGGCAAGATTATGCGCCGTCTATTGCGTTCTATTGCGAAAAATGAAGTGATTACCCAAGATGTTTCTACTTTAGAAAATCCGCAAATTATTGGACAGCTACAACGGCAAATTCTGTAATATTTAACGATATAACGCCCTGATTATTCAGGGCTTTTTTGTGTAAGCAACAAATTTTTATGCGCATTAAACAGCAGATATTATAACAAAAATCATCAATATTCTTTTTAGTTATAAAATATAGCCAATAACCATTATTCATATGTGTAAGTTAAGAGTAATCTAAGTCTATTCAAATAGATAAAACAGATTATTTAGGAGCAATTATGACTATTTATGCAGACAATTCATTAAGTATCGGGCATACACCGTTAGTGTGTTTACAACACTTTGGTCAAAATGGAAATCTAGTAGTAAAAGTAGAAGGTAGAAATCCAAGTTTTAGTGTGAAATGCCGTATCGGTGCCAATATGGTTTGGCAGGCGGAAAAAGATGGCATTCTCACCAAAGATAAAGAAATTATTGATGCAACCAGCGGTAATACCGGTATTGCTCTTGCTTATGTTGCAGCGGCAAGAGGCTACAAAATTACTATCACAATGCCAGAAACAATGAGTAATGAACGCAAAAAATTGCTTAAAAGTTTAGGTGTAAACCTTGTATTGACTGAAGGCACAAAAGGAATGAAAGGGGCGATAGCTAAAGCGGAAGAAATTTTGAATTCTGATCCTAATCGCTATGTAATGCTAAAACAGTTTGAAAATCCCGCTAACCCTGCGATTCACCGTCAGACTACTGGCCCAGAAATTTGGAACGATAGTGAAGGTAAAATTGATGTTTTAGTTGCTGGCGTGGGAACAGGCGGTACAATTACCGGTATTTCTCAATACATCAAATTAGATCAAAAGAAAAATATTGTATCGGTAGCGGTTGAACCGGAAGAGTCACCGGTGATCAGTCAATATCTTGCCGGTGAAGAATTGAAACCGGGCCTACACAAAATCCAAGGTATCGGCGCCGGCTTTATTCCCAAAAATCTTGATTTATCCTTAATTGACCGTGTGGAAAAAGTGGATAGCGATACCGCAATTAAAACTGCACGTAAATTATTGGAAAAAGAGGGCTTATTAGTTGGCATTTCTTCCGGTGCGGCAGTGGCGGCAGCTGATCGTTTGGCAAAATTACCAGAGTTTAAAGATAAATTAATTGTAGCAATTTTGCCTTCTGCAGCGGAACGTTATTTAAGTACCCCTCTTTTCGCTGATATTGAAATTTAATTAATTATAAAATAATCATTCAGACTGCTTTAATAGCAGTCTGTCTTTTTATATCTGCAATGCTCACAAATTGCTTAAGTAAAATTAAAACTTTGTAATACCGACAAAGGGAAACGTTTTCCGGCAATGTAATCTTGTAATGCTTGCCAAACCAACGGATTACGAGCAGCATTACCGGGTTGTTGAATATAATGCTGAAACTCATCAATTGTTAGCCATAATGCACCGTTGATGTCTTTGTCGTGCGGTTGTGTTTCCAGACATTTTTCTAATTCGACAATAAAAACAAAACGGAAATAGTCTTTTCCTGAACGAGGAGCGTGCCATTGATAAACGCCTAGTAATTGTTGCATTTCAGCGGTTATACCGGTTTCTTCAAACAGCTCACGTTTTGCGCCTTCTAATAAAGTTTCATTCTCTTCAAGATGACCAGCGGGTTGATTGAGTGTCATCTTGCCATATTCAAACTCTTCAACAAATAAAAACTTATCCTGACAATGCACAACGCAAGCCATTGTAATACGTGGATTTAACATAGTTGCTCCTTAATTTTAAGTTTTAATCGAGTCAATAATTGTTTTATTTCGTTCGGATTTAATGAATAACTGCAGCCAAGTTGTAGTTGAGGAAAATTGAAAAGATTCAAACCAGCGGTTGCTATGCGGATTAGTCGTAAAGTTGGGTAACCGATATGTGCAGTCATTCTCCGAACTTGACGATTTCTGCCTTCGTGAATAGAGATCTCTAACCAGCTGGTTGGAATAGTTTTTCGTTCCCTAATTGGCGGATTGCGTTGCCATAAATTTTGTGGTGGTGGAATTAATTTGACTATTGCTGGTAATGTTTTCCCATCTTTCAAAATGACACCTTGCCGTAACGATTCAAGATCTTGTTCGGACGGGATACCTTCTACTTGAACCCAGTAAGTTTTTTTCGATTTAAATGCCGGTGTGGTTAATCGATGTTGAATTTCGCCACAGTTAGTTAATAACAGTAAACCTTCGCTATCACGATCCAAACGTCCGCAAGGATAGATATCAGGAATATGAATAAAATTTTTTAATGTTTTGCGCCCTTGTTCATCAGTGAATTGTGTCAATACGTCGTATGGTTTATTAAAAAGCACCACTTTTATTTGTTCTAACTGCAATTTTGGCTTTTCAGTGCGCCGATAACCTGTTTTTTTATGATGGGGATAAAATTTTTTCATAATAGTTTTTAAAAAAATGTTAAAAATGTGATGTAGTTAACTTGTCTATTATGCAGTTTATTTTATACTAAAAGCCGTTTTCTGTATTACTGATTGCATTTACTTTTGCAAAGGGCAAAGACAATCAGCGATTTTCTTTTTTTCTAACTGAAAAGGGCAAATTATGCAAACTCATATCCAAAAACCAACTCAAGGCGAAAAAATTCAACTTAATGCAAATGGTCAATTAATTGTTCCAGATCAACCGATTATTCCTTTTATCGAGGGGGATGGTATTGGGGTTGATGTTACGCCGGCAATGAAAAAAGTGATTGATGCTGCTGTTGAAAAGGCTTACGGCGGTAAACGTAAAATTCAATGGATGGAAATTTATGCTGGTGGTAAAGCAAATCAATTATATGGTGGTGATACTTGGCTACCAGATGAAACCGTTGCGGCAATTCGTGAATATCACGTTGCAATTAAAGGGCCTTTGATGACACCAGTTGGTGGCGGTATTCGTTCTTTGAATGTGGCGATGCGTCAAGGTTTGGATCTTTATAACTGCTTGCGTCCTATTCGTTATTATGATGGCACGCCAAGTCCGGTTAAACATCCTGAATTGGTTGATATGGTGATTTTCCGTGAAAACTCTGAAGATATTTATGCCGGAATCGAGTGGGTTGCCGGTTCAGCAGAAGCTAATAAGGTGATTGAGTTTTTACAAAAAGAGATGGGCGTGAAGAAAATTCGTTTCCCTGAAGATTGCGGAATTGGGGTTAAACCGGTTTCAAAACAGGGTACACAACGTTTAGTGCGTGCCGCATTGCAGTATGTGATTGATAACAATCGTGATTCTTTAACTATTGTACATAAAGGTAATATTATGAAATTTACCGAAGGTGCATTTAAAGAGTGGGGTTACCAAGTGGCTGAGGAGTTCGGCGCAACTTTAATTGATAAAGGCCCGTGGATGAAATTGACTAATCCGAAAACCGGCAAAGAAATCGTGATTAAAGATTGTATCGCAGATGCTTTCTTGCAGGAAGTGCTTCTTCATCCGACAGAATATGATGTCATTGCAACATTGAACTTGAATGGTGACTATATTTCAGATGCGTTAGCGGCTCAAGTGGGCGGTATCGGTATTGCACCGGGAGCAAATATTGGTACAGAAGCAGCGATTTTTGAAGCAACTCACGGTACTGCTCCGAAAATTGCCGGTAAAAATATCGGTAATCCGGGATCATTGATTTTAAGCGGTGAAATGATGCTTCGTCATTTAGGCTGGTTTGAAGCTGCAGATTTGGTGGTGAATGCCGTTTCTAAAACGATTGCCAATAAGACCGTAACAGCAGATTTTGCAGATATGTTGGAAGGTGCAACTTTGCGTTCTACCGATGGCTTTGCTGATGATATTATTGCCAATATGGCATAAGCACTTCGCTAAATTTATATCGTTTGAAAAAAAGTCTTGTTTTTACTAAATGAAAGCAAGACTTTTTGTTTTGGTAAATTTTTTGATTGTGATTTGATTACTGATTAAGCGGTTTGTATTTATCCACCCAAAGCGCAGTTGCGCCACAAACCGCAACAGGCATTACGATGAAATTTAATAATGGAATAAATGTGCAGACGGCAACTAAACTACCGAAAGTTACGTTTAATACACGATGCTGTGCTAATTGTTTCTGCATTTGTAAAAAAGCTATTTTATGGTTATCAAACGGATAGTCACAATATTGAATAGCAAGCATCCAAGCGGTGAACAAGAAAAATAGCACAGGAACAATAGTTTGTCCGAAAGCCGGAATAAAACCAAGAATAAAGAGCAAAATAAAACGAGGCAAGCTGTACCATAATTTTTGCCATTCACGTTTCATCATTCGAGGTAAATCTTTGATGAAATCTATAATACCATCGTTATTTCCTCCTTGTTTGGTCAGTAATATTTCTACTTTTTCCGCAAGCAATCCGTTAAATGGTGCAGCAATAAACCCAGCTAATGTTGTAAAAATAAAATAGTAGACTAACAGGATCGTTATGACGGCTAAAGCGGTAATAATATATTTTAGCCAATCCAACCACGCCGGCATAAAAGAAAGTATCCAAGTGATTAAGTCACCAATTTGATTCATTAATAGCCAGAAGACAAAACTAAGTAATACGATATTAAGCAGAATAGGTATAATAACGAAGCGTTTTAACCCTTTTTGGCGAATTAAATGCCAACCTATTACAAAATAGTGCCAGCCTTGTTTGATTTCTGAGTAATTCACGATATTTTCCTTATTGTTAATGTGATAAGTAATGTTTTAAGCCTGTTAATGCTTGATGAGCATCGGCTACGCCTAAATCATACATAGCTTGAATTTTGACAGGATCTTTCTCAATTCGTTTAATTGACAGTGTTTTTGAAGGTCTAAAAACAAAAATTTCTCCTTTTTTATCAGCTTCGATCACCTGTTCAACACGTTGATTATAATTGAGATAACGTTGTGCCAAGCTAGTGACTAAATTTGGGTATTTCGCATAAAACAGTTTAAATAATAATGGATTAACTGCTTTTTTACGATATTCCAAAGGGCGTGTCAGGATAACAATGATTTTGTCATAGCCTAATTGTCGACATTTTTCTAACGGGATACTGTCGGCAATGCCGCCATCCAAATAGCGTTTGCCATCAATTTCAACCATTCTAGAAACAAAAGGCATTGCTGAAGTGGCACGTAAAACTTCCATTTGTTCAAAAATATGCGAGAGCTTGACATATTCAGCCTGACCGGTATCGACATTGGTCAGTGTGGCATAGAAATCAATGCCGGAATCAATAAATGTTTGCTCATCAAAACGATCGATATTTATTGGCAAATCATAAAAAGCGAAATCTTTGTTTACGATATTGCCGGTGGCGATTAAGCTGTGTAACCCCATATAACGTTTGTCATTCAAATATTTCAAGTTGTAACGTAACGCCCGACCTTTCTGTTTTGAGGGATAATTTACGCCGAATAACACACCTGCCGACACGCCGACAATACCATCCACGTGAATATCCTGTTCTAAAAAAACATCTAAAATACCGGCGGTATATAACCCTCGCATTGCCCCGCCTTCTAATACCAGACCTACTTTCATTTTTCCCTCTCTATTTTGTGGATTTTTGATCTTAGCGATAACTTTATGGAATGTCTATGTAGGTTTTTGCAAACAAGAAGGAAAAAATATGGTAAGCTAATAGGCGTTTACGCTACAATAATCAACGTTTTAGCCATAAATAAATTGGGTGAGTTACAATGGATTTACAGCAAATTTTAATTATGCTTGGAGTGCTTGCATTAGGCGTTCTAATCGGGCACGGAGTTTGGTCTAGCCGTCGTGAAAAAGCGCAGTTTGTAAAATCTGCCCAGCAATTTGAGCGTCAGCATCGTCCGCCGCATTCACCACAACAAGCACAGGCTTCGGTTTATGGTCAGGATGCACAAACACCGCATAATCCCTATTCTCAAAATGTAGCACCGGTAACTCGACAACCTCAGCAAGCGAATTATGGAATGGCGCAACAACCGATGCAGCAACCGGTTGATTCAGTTCAACCTACTCTTCAACCTTCGCCGTATCAAACCCAATTGCCGTTGGATGAACAGGAAACGATAGCACCAAGTTATGAAGAAAGAACGGCAAGAAGTGTTGAGAGTATTAAAATTACGTTGCCAAATTCAACAACGCAAACTCAGACCAATAACGTTGAAACTGTAAAAATGAATGCGTCTGTGCAAAATCCAGTTTCTTATGAAGCGCCGAAAGAATCGGTTGCCGAGCCGATTTCTCAAGTGGAAGCGCGAGCAGTATATCAACAGCAGCAGGAAAATGTTGTGCAGGCAGAGCCGGAGCAACCTCAGCAACGTGTTGCTACTGAAGAACAGAGCAGTGTCATCGCAAATGAAGCACCACAGAAAAAACCTGATTTTATTATGTTGTATGTGGTTGCACCGGAAAATCGTCAATTTTATGGTGTTCATATTCAAGAGATTTTGGAAGAGCTTGGTTTTATTTTCGGGGAATACAATATTTATCACCGTCATTTAGATGTAAATATGGTGAAAAGTCCGATAATTTTCAGTGTGGCAAATATGGTGCAGCCCGGAACATTTGATCCTAACAATATGGAGAATTTTTCTACGATTGGCTTAACATTATTTATGCGATTGCCGTCTCCGGCGAGTGATATTGTGAACTTTAGAATGTTATGTCGAGCAGCGGAAACATTGGCAGAAAAATTGAATGGTTTCGTTTTAAATGATAAACGTGAAATTTTTGATGATAACAGCCGTGATCGCTATTTGCAGATGTTGGGAGCACCTAATTCTTAAAGTTTAAAGAGAAACAGCAGATATAAAAATAGCACCTTTGCGGTGCTATTTTTTTGCTTATTTATTGGTTAATGTTGTCATTAAACCGGCTCTAAATCTCCACAGAAACGATAACCTTCGCCGTGGATAGTCGCAATAATTTCCGGTGTATCCGGGTGTTCTTCAAAGTGCTTACGAATGCGACGAATGGTGACATCCACCGTTCTGTCATTCGGTTTCAAATCACGACCGGTCATTTTTTTCAATAAATCATCGCGAGTTTGAATTTTACCCGGGTTTTCACAGAAGTGAAGCATTGCACGAAATTCACTGCGTGGCAGTTTTTGCGCTACGCCATCAGGATTAATCAATGTACGGCTGTTAATATCTAATGTCCAACCGTTAAATTGATATTTTTCAATATGTTTTTGGCTATTTGCGTTTTTATCCTGCATTGTGCGTTGTAACAGATTGCGAGTACGGATAGTTAATTCTCTTGGGTTAAATGGCTTGGTAATGTAGTCATCCGCACCGATTTCTAAACCAAGAATACGATCCACTTCGTTATCACGACCGGTTAAAAACATTAATGCAATATTGTTTTGCTCACGTAATTCACGCGCTAGTAACAAACCATTTTTACCCGGTAGATTGATATCCATAATCACTAAATTTATTTTCTGTGCAGCAAGTTGTTGGTTCATTTGAGCACCATCAACAGCTTCAAATACCCGATAACCTTCTGCTTCAAAAATATTTTTAAGCGTGTTACGTGTCACCGCTTCATCTTCGACAATCAGAATTTTAGGTGTCATAGCTATATCCTTAAAAATTAAATTTAACAAATCGTTCATCAAATCAAAAAATTGCCCAGTATTTTAACGAGCCGAACTCATTGCGACAATAATAAATGTTAAATTTGTTACATTATAGGGAAATTTTATGATCTAAGTCAGAAGATTGAACAATAATTTTTCCTTAGTATTTCAAAAGAGAAATACTAAGGAATAAGGAGAAATTAATGTTCCCTTGTTTTAAAGAAAACAACGTCCGGATAACGTTCTTGAGTAAGATTTAAATTGACCATTGTTGGCGCAATATAGGTTAAGTTATCGCCACCGTCTAAGGCTAAATGTTGTTCATTTTTGCGTTTAAATTCTTCAAATTTTTTATTATCCGAACATTCCACCCAACGAGCCGTTGCGACATTGACCGTTTCATAAATTGCTTCTACGTTATATTCCGTTTTTAAACGTGCAACAACAACATCAAATTGCAAAATACCTACCGCACCTACGATTAAATCATTATTAATCAATGGGCGGAAAACCTGCACCGCGCCTTCTTCGGAAAGTTGAACCAGTCCTTTTAGTAGCTGTTTCTGTTTTAGTGGATCTTTCAAACGAATACGGCGGAACAGTTCCGGTGCAAAATTCGGAATACCGGTAAATTTCAGCTCTTCGCCTTGAGTAAAGGTATCACCGATTTGGATTGTTCCGTGATTATGTAAGCCAATGATGTCACCGGCGTAACTCTCTTCCACGTGGCTGCGATCACCAGCCATAAAGGTTAAAGCATCAGCGATGACAACATCTTTTCCAATGCGGATATGGCGAAGTTTCATCCCTTTTTCATATTTACCGGAAACAATTCTTAAAAAGGCGACACGATCGCGATGTTTTGGATCCATATTAGCTTGAATTTTGAAGACAAAGCCGGAAAAATTTTCTTCGGTAGCTTCCACAGTGCGTACATCAGTTTGACGCGATTGTGGCGCCGGTGCCCATTGTGTTAAGCCATCCAGCATATGATCAACCCCAAAATTACCGAGCGCAGTTCCGAAAAATACCGGCGTTAATTCACCTTTAAGGAAAGCATTCAAATCAAATTCATTGCTTGCCCCTTGGATCAATTCCAACTCATCGCGTAACTGTTGCGCTAAATCGTCACCGACAGCCTGATCCAATTCCGGATTATTTAAGCCTTTGATAATACGAACTTCCTGAATAGTGTGTCCTTGCCCGGTTTGGTATAAATAGGTTTCATCTTTATAAAGGTGATATACGCCTTTGAACAATTTACCGCAACCAATTGGCCAAGTGATTGGGGCACAATTAATTTTTAGAACGTTTTCCACCTCATCCAATAATTCCATCGGATCACGAATATCTCGGTCGAGTTTATTCATAAAGGTCAGGATTGGCGTATCTCGTAAGCGAGTGACTTCCATTAGTTTGATAGTACGTTCCTCAACCCCTTTAGCGGCATCGATAACCATCAAACAGCTATCGACAGCGGTTAATGTACGATAAGTATCTTCCGAGAAGTCTTCGTGCCCCGGCGTATCCAATAAATTCACCAAACAGTCATTATATGGAAATTGCATTACGGAGGTGGTAATGGAAATTCCACGTTGCTTTTCCATTTCCATCCAGTCGGATTTTGCGTGTTGATTAGAACCTCGACCTTTTACTGTGCCGGCGGTTTTGATGGCTTGCCCATAGAGTAATACTTTTTCTGTGATGGTGGTTTTCCCGGCATCCGGGTGAGAAATAATCGCAAAAGTTCTGCGTTTATTGACTTCTTCTAAGAATGTTTGAGTTGTCATAAAGTAAATATGTTATTGAAATAAAAGAGATATTCAAAAAAATGACTTTCCCTTCAAGAGCAAAGGGAAAGTCGGACTATTACTAAAATTTATTTGATGGTGACTTTGGCAAATTTGCGTTTACCCACTTGGTAAACGGCAGTAGAAGCAGAAATAACAAGTTTACTATCTTCTACTTTTTCGCCATCAATTTTCACGCCACCCTGTTTAATCATACGTAACGCTTCGGATGTTGAAGAGACCAAATCCGCTTCTTTTAATAGGTTGGCAATAGGCATTTCACCTTCAAAAGTGAATTCAGGCATCTCATCCGGCATTGCGCCTTTTTGGAAACGTTCAATGAAGGTTTGTTCCGCTGCATCCGCTGCCGCTTTATCGTGGAAACGTTCGATCAACTCTTTTGCTAAGAGAATTTTTACATCACGCGGGTTACGACCATTGGCAACATCTTGTTTTAATTGAGCAATTTCGTCCAAGGAACGGAAAGAGAGCAGATCATACCAACGCCACATCAATTCATCGGAAATTGACATCACTTTGCCAAACATATCATCAGGTGCTTCGGAAACGCCGATATAGTTACCTAATGATTTTGACATTTTTTTCTCGCCGTCAAGACCTTCCAAAAGCGGAAGTGTGATTGCTACTTGAGGTTTTAAACCGCGAGCTTTTTGTAATTCACGACCAACCAATAAATTGAATTTTTGGTCGGTTCCGCCAAGTTCAACATCTGCTTCTAAAGCAACAGAATCATAACCTTGTAATAAAGGATAGATAAATTCGTGGATGGCGATAGATTGATGATTAGAAAAACGTTTTTTGAAATCATCGCGTTCCAACATACGTGCAACGGTATATTGAGAAGCTAAACGAATCATTCCTTCTGTACCAAGTTCGCCTAACCAGGAAGAGTTGAATACAACGTGAGTTTTTTCCGGATCCAAAATTTTATAAATTTGTTGTTTATAGGTTTCCGCATTGCGTAATACATCTTCACGAGTAAGTGGTGGACGAGTGGTGTTTTTGCCGGAAGGATCGCCGACCATACCGGTAAAATCACCGATTAAGAAATAAACTTCGTGACCTAATTGTTGGAATTGACGCAATTTGTTCAATACAACAGTATGGCCGAGGTGGATGTCCGGTGCTGTTGGATCGGCACCAAGTTTAATTTTTAATGGACGATTTTCCTTAAGTTTTTCAATAAGATCTTCTTCTGAAAGTACTTCATCTACGCCGCGCTTTAATTCCGCGAGAACTTGATTTATATCTGTCATAACTGTCCCTAAAAATAAATAAAAATAACGACTTTTCCATTATAAAGGTTATTTATTAAATAGAAAGCATACAAGAGGAAATAGCTGTGCTTTAGGCAAAAAAAAGCCTCTTTTTGTGGGTAAAAGAGGCAAAGTGTTGGAGTGATTATCAAAATTTATGGATTAAATATAAATGAAAATAATTCTCAACAAAAGAGGAATTACAAATATTTACATTTTCAATGAGTGATAGAACGAAATAAGGTTGTTAATGAGTTATCAAAATGATGTAACTTCTTGTTCAGCTATTTGAAAAATTGCTTTTTTTTATTAAAAAATTGCCCTTTTTTCTTAATTTAGTGATACAGTTAATCGACTTGGTCTTAGACATATTAAGATCAATTTATGGGAGGATAAACACTTATCCTGATGAATAATGAGCTGATTTTTAAGGAATAATTATGCTAATTGGTGTACCTAAGGAGTTGCTCGATAAAGAATGTCGTGTGGCGGCAACGCCTAAAACCGTCCAACAGCTTAAAAAGCTCGGTTTTGATGTGATTATTGAGCAAAATGCCGGTTTTAAAGCAAGTTTTGAAGATCACGCTTTTGCTGAAGCAGGAGCGAAGATCGGGAAAGCCGATGATGTTTGGTGGCAAGCAGACATCATTTTAAAAGTTAATCCACCAACAGACGATGAAATTGCAAAGATCAAAGAAGGTGCAACGCTAATTAGCTTTATTTGGCCTGCGCAACATCCTGATTTAATGAAAAAATTGTCTAGCAAAAAAATTAATGTGCTAGCAATGGATGCGGTGCCACGTATTTCTCGTGCACAATCATTGGATGCATTGAGTTCAATGGCAAATATCGCCGGTTATCGTGCGGTTGTGGAGGCAGCGCACGAGTTTGGTAGTTTCTTTACCGGTCAAATCACTGCCGCAGGTAAAGTGCCGCCGGCAAAAGTATTGGTTATCGGTGCCGGCGTTGCCGGATTGGCAGCAATCGGAGCGGCTAACAGCCTTGGCGCAATCGTTCGTGCATTTGACTCTCGTCCTGAAGTAAAAGAACAAGTTGAAAGTATGGGAGTCTCTTTCCTTGAAATTAATTATCAGGAAGAGGGAGGCAGTGGTGATGGTTATGCCAAAGTGATGTCAGAAGAGTTTAACCGTCGTGCAATGGCACTTTATGCGGAACAGGCTAAAGAAGTTGATATTATCATTACTACAGCATTGATTCCAGGCAAACCTGCGCCACGCTTGATTACAAAAGAGATGGTTGAAAGTATGAAACCGGGTAGTGTGATTGTCGATTTGGCGGCGGCTACCGGCGGTAACTGTGAACTTTCTAAAGCAGATGAAGTGGTTATTACAGAAAATCAAGTCAAAATTATCGGTTATACCGATTTACCAAGTCGTTTGCCAACCCAATCCTCTCAGCTTTATGGCACTAACTTAGTTAATTTATTGAAACTCTTGTGCAAAGAGAAAAACGGCATCATCAATATTGATTTTGAAGATGTAGTTCAACGTGGCGTTACCGTTATTCGTGATGGTGAAGTGACGTGGCCGGCACCTCCAATAAAAGTTTCTGCACAACCGCAAAAACCGAAAGCGGTAGTGAAAGAAGAAAAAACAGAGGAAAAAACGGCAAATCCGGCACGTAAATGGGGATTATTGATTACTGCTATCGTTCTATATATGTGTGTGGCTTCGGTTGCTCCGGCAGCATTTTTATCTCATTTTACCGTATTCGTGCTTTCTTGTGTTGTTGGTTACTATGTGGTGTGGAATGTCAGTCATGCCTTGCATACTCCATTAATGGCGGTAACTAATGCAATTTCCGGTATTATTATCGTTGGGGCGTTGTTACAAATCGGGCACGGACATTTTATTGTCAGTCTATTAGCGTTTATCGCGATTTTGGTTGCAAGCATTAATATCTTTGGTGGCTTCAAAGTAACACAAAGAATGTTGGCAATGTTCAGAAAAGGTTAAGGAGTCAATAATGTCTGAAAGTTTTGTGCATGCAGCCTATATCATTGCTGCAGTATTGTTTATTATGAGTTTGGCTGGGTTGTCTAAACACGAAACTGCGAAAGCTGGTTGTTGGTACGGTATTATCGGGATGACAATTGCGCTATTTACAACAGTATTCGGCCCACACACTCACGGACAGTTTTGGATCATCATTGCGATGATCATTGGTGCTATCCTCGGTATTCGCAAAGCATTGAAAGTTGAAATGACAGAAATGCCGGAGTTGGTTGCTTTATTACATAGTTTTGTTGGTTTAGCGGCAGTGCTTGTTGGATTTAACAGCTATTTATCTCACGGCGTAACTGATCCGACACTGGAAAATATTCATAATATTGAAGTGTTCTTAGGCGTCTTTATCGGTGCGGTAACTTTTACCGGTTCTATCGTCGCATTCGGTAAATTACGCGGTATCATCAAATCTAAAGCATTGATGTTGCCACATCGTCATAAATTAAACTTGCTTGCGTTAATTGTTTCTTTCCTTTTAATGCTCTGCTTCTTGAATGAACCTGCATTGTTACCATTGATATTAATGACAATTATTGCATTGGTTTTCGGTTGGCACTTGGTTGCCTCCATCGGTGGTGCGGATATGCCGGTTGTGGTTTCAATGTTGAACTCCTATTCCGGATGGGCAGCAGCGGCAGCAGGTTTTATGCTAAGTAATGATTTATTGATCGTTACCGGTGCATTGGTCGGTTCTTCAGGGGCAATTCTTTCTTACATTATGTGTAAGGCGATGAATCGTTCATTTATCAGCGTGATTGCCGGCGGTTTCGGTAATGATGTTGTAGCGAAGAGCGATGAAGAACAGGGCGAATATCGTGAAGTGAAGGCGGAAGAAGTGGCGGAAATGTTGAAGAATGCGAGTTCCGTTATCATCACTCCGGGATATGGGATGGCAGTAGCGCAAGCGCAATATCCGGTGGCGGATATTACTCAAAAATTGCGTGAAAAAGGTATCAATGTCCGTTTCGGTATCCATCCGGTTGCAGGACGTTTGCCGGGGCATATGAATGTGTTGTTGGCAGAAGCTAAAGTGCCTTACGACATTGTGTTGGAAATGGATGAAATCAATGATGATTTTGCCGATACCGATGTGGTATTGGTGATCGGGGCGAATGATACAGTAAACCCAGCCGCACAGGATGATCCTAGCAGCCCAATCGCAGGTATGCCAGTATTGGAAGTGTGGAAAGCACAAAATGTTGTGGTGTTTAAACGTTCAATGAACACCGGCTATGCGGGAGTACAAAATCCATTATTCTTTAAAGAAAATACGCAAATGCTATTTGGCGATGCGAAAGAGAGTGTGGATAATATTCTTAAAGCATTAAATTAATTTAAGCTTAAATAAATCAAAGGGTTACTAAAATGGTAGCCCTTTTTTATCTCGTCAATTTTTGTTCGGTTTAGGCAAATAAAATGATGGAACAATGGCAATCTCTTGTTTGTGAAATTGAGAAATCTGATATTTTCTAAAGTTTATTTAATAAACAAGTGATTTTAGAAATATCTTTTGCTTAACGGCAAAATATGATAAAACTAGCCTTCTTTTTTGGAATTATTGATAGGGAAAACTATGTCAAACTTACAACAAATTATTGAAGAAGCATTTGAAAGACGTGCTGAAATTACTCCAACTACAGTGGATGCAGCAACAAGAGCTGCAGTAGAAGAGGTTATTCAAGATCTTGATAAAGGTAAACGTCGTGTTGCTGAAAAAGTGAATGGTGAGTGGGTGGTCAATCAGTGGTTAAAGAAAGCCGTGTTACTCTCTTTCCGTATTAACGATAATCAGATTGTCGATGGTGCTGAAACCAAATATTACGATAAAGTACCAATGAAATTTGCGAATTACGATGAAGCGCGTTTTAAACAGGAAGGTTTCCGTGTGGTTCCACCAGCGGCAGTACGCCAAGGTGCATTTATTGCTAAAAATACAGTATTGATGCCGTCTTACGTCAATATCGGCGCTTATGTAGATGAAGGAACAATGGTTGATACTTGGGCAACAGTCGGTTCTTGTGCACAAATTGGTAAAAATGTTCATTTATCCGGCGGTGTTGGAATTGGTGGTGTATTAGAACCATTGCAGGCAAATCCAACTATTATCGAAGATAACTGTTTTATCGGTGCAAGATCTGAAATTGTGGAAGGTGTAATTGTCGAAGAAGGTTCTGTCATTTCGATGGGTGTGTTTATTGGTCAAAGTACCAAAATTTATGATCGTGAAACCGGTGAGATCCATTATGGTCGCGTGCCAGCAGGTTCGGTTGTAGTTTCAGGTAGTTTGCCGAGCAAAGATGGCTCACATAGCTTATATTGTGCAGTAATTGTGAAGAAGGTTGATGAAAAGACACGTGGAAAAGTAGGAATCAATGAATTATTAAGAACAATTGATGAGTAATGCTCTAAAAATTGTTGTCTAGTAGAAAGTCGCTTATAAAAAGCAGGCTTATTTTTAATAAATCCTAATGGATTACCCTGTAATTAACTCAAGAAGGAATTGGTAATGAAAAAAACACTATTAGCTACATTAGTCTTAAGTGCCTCTTTGGCTTTAACAGGTTGTTTTGATAAAGATACTAAAGAATCTGCGGCTAATGTTGCTACAAAAGCTGTGGAAGATGTAAAACAAGCTGCAAATGATGTTAAAGAAGCTGTAATTGATGCAAAAGATGCAGCAGCAGCAAAAGTTGAAGAAGCAAAAGAGGCTACAGCAGAAAAAGTAGATGCGACTAAAGAAGCTGTAATTGATGCAAAAGATGCAGCAGCAGCGAAAGTTGAAGAAGCAAAAGAGGCTACAGCAGAAAAAGTAGATGCGACTAAAGAAGCTGTAATTGATGCGAAAGATGCAGCAGCAGCGAAAGTTGAAGAAGCAAAACAGGCTACAGCAGAAAAAGTAGATGCGACTAAAGAAGCTGTAATTGATGCAAAAGATGCAGCGGCAGTGAAAGTTGAAGAAGCAAAACAGGCTACAGCAGAAAAAGTAGATGCAGCTAAAGAAGCTGTAATTGATGCAAAAGATGCAGCGGCAGCGAAAGTTGAAGAAGCAAAACAGGCTACAGCAGAAAAAGTAGATGCAGCTAAAGAAGCTGTAATTGATGCGAAAGATGCAGCGGTAGAGAAAGTTGAAGATGCTGCAAAAGCAGTAGCTGATAAAGCAGAAGAATTAAAAAGCGAAAATAAATAATACATTGACTGTTATTAGTTCTTATTGATGAAAAGCTGATATCCTAAAGTATCAGCTTTTTTTGTAACAGTTGGTGAAATAAAGATATTATTTGTTATTCTTGTAGTGAAACAGATCGCATTAAAATGATCTTAACTGAAATTTTTCAGTAAATTACAGCGGTTTTCAGTTTGGCAAAATGAAAAATAAAGTAAATTTTCAGCTATCACTATGATGAATGTTGCAAGCCACGAAATCTGCGACACTATAACTGTCGCAGATTTCGTGGATTACTGCAATTGCTATAACAATGAATTGATTGCTTATCAATGTAGTCGTCATCCAGATGGTAGATGAGTAAAACAGATGGTGTGACAAGCGATTGTTCGGTTAGCTGAGG
>NZ_JPXY01000004.1:0-15480 GCF_000771895.1 Gallibacterium genomosp. 2 | reverse complement strand
GAATATCTAGCAAATTTACTGCTGTTCTTGCAGTAACTTCTGCGACAAAAAACTCAAGCAGTTTTTTCTGTATGGATTTCTTTAATTTACAATATGTTATCTTCATTTTTGTAGTATAGCATTGTTGCTAATCTACTACAGCCCCTTAAATTATGTGGTGAACTTGCTCTCTCGCCGCGAATATAGTGAATATGAATTGCGTTGCAAAATGCAAGAAAAAGCCTTCACAGAAGCTGAAATTGAACAGGCTTTAGCGATTTGTCAGGAAAAAAATTGGCAAAGTGATCGCCGTTTTACAGAAAACTATTTACATTACCGATCACAAAAAGGCTATGGACTAAATCGAATTAAACAAGAGCTTTTTCAACTCAAAGGCATTTCTTCAGAGATCGTGGAAGATGTATTAGCAGAAATGGACATTGATTGGTTTGAGATTGCGCATTCCGTGTTACGCAAAAAATTCCCCCATTATGCGCAAGAGCGAGATTTCAAAATGAAACAAAAAATCTGGCGCTATATGCTTTCACACGGCTTTCAAAGTGAAGAATTTGCCGATTTAGTAGGCTCGGGCGAAAACGAGTTTTACTAAGACACAGAATTTACTGCCCCTTTCTTTATTTATGCTTTCCAAGGCTTTCTACAAAATATTGGCACAAATAGCCCTTTCTTCTTTGAGTGAACCCTACTCAATGATAAACTAACGCCAATTTTTGTCTTAAATAATTAATATAGGAAACAACAATGCGAGCGAGTCTATATTTATTTGCTACTTTAAAAGAAACTCCGAATGATGCACAGGTGGTGAGCCATCAATTAATGTTGCGTATTTTAGGGGGTATAAGGTGTAATTGCTAGAGGAAAGAGGGAAAAGAGGAAAATGGAGCAATATCTTTCTTTTTATTGCCCCTCATTAAGTTTATCTAGCAGTAATTCTTGTTCCAGCTTGCCCTTTAATCGCTTCTAGTGCTAAATGTAAATCTGCAATAATGCCTATACCTTGTCTACGATGGGAAAGATAACGGATAATTGCATCAACTTTAGGTTGCATTGAGCCTTTATCAAATTTATAGTTTGAAAGTTCCTCGATAGTGATGTGATCGAGTTTCTGTTGGTTTTCTTTTCCCCAGTTTAAATAAATTCCATCACCATCAGTAAGAATTATAAAATAATCTGCTTGAATTTGTTGGGCTAATAGAGCTGCTGTCGAATCTTTATCAATAACGCAGTCTATATTTGTTAATGAGCCTTCTTGTTTTGTTACTGGAATGCCTCCACCACCGCAACAAATAACAAGATAACCATTTTTTAATGCAAGTTCTATAGCTTGATGTTCTATGATTGACATTGGTTGGGGGGATGCTACAACGCGGCGATAATATTGCCCATCTTGTTTGAGTTTCCAACCATATTTACTCGCTAATTTGTTTCCTTCTTGATGTGAATAAACAGCACCAATAAATTTTGTTGGTTCTAAAAATGCAAAATCATTTTGTTTTACTTCAACATGAGTAAGAAAAGATAGAATAGGTTCACTAACAATTTTACGCAATTCTTGAGTTAAAACTGTTGCAATCATTCCTTGTGTTTGAGCAACTAAATTATTTAATGGGAAATTTGATTCTTCTTGGAAAGATTCATTTTGTAGAGATAGTAAGCCCACTTGAGGACCATTACCATGTACAATAGCAATTTGGTATTTTTGTGCTAATTTTCCAATGACTCTCGCTGCTATTTTTATATTGTCTAGCTGATTTTTATAAGAAATATTTTGCCCTCGTTTTAATAGGGCATTCCCGCCTAAGGCGATAACAATTTTAGGTTTCATTTTTTCCTCCTTCTATGTTTAACTACGATTTTTCTTTTAATTTATTTAATAACATAATAATATACTTATATTTAATGCAAATTCCAGAGAAAAAATATGAACTATAAAGACAAAAATTTTGAATTAAATTGTACATATAAGGTTATTAGTGTTTTCGAACAAGTGGTTAATTTGAAAAAAGGTAATAAAATTTATGCCATAATGAATCAAAAAATAAAGCCCGCACCTTATAGTTTAATATTAGAGAATGAATTATTCTTATCTATAAAAAATAATATTTCTAACACGCTTTTTATTCCTTATTTTTCTGTAGAAGAATTTGATTGTACGCTATTTCCTCAAAATAACCTATTAACAGCAAAAAACATCTCAACTTTTTTAGAGGAAATTATAAGACCTCAAGATATGTTTGAAGTTGTTTTTCAACAAAGAAGAAAAACTGCAAAACTCAAAGAAATGTTGGGATTAGGGCGAGGACTTACGCCCAGTGGAGATGATTATATTGTTGGCTATATGGCAGCATATTATGCTGAAAATAAAGGAATTTTTAAGCCATTTGAAGAAATAGCAATCTTAGCTAAATATTGTACAAATGAGATTAGTGCAAATTATATTGAAAATGCTAGCCGTAGATTATTTAAACAGGAGATTTTAGACTTAATGAGAGAAATAGAAAATAGAGAGTATATTAATAATATGATGAGTTTTGGTTCCTCTTCCGGTATTGATCTATTATATGGTATTTTTGATTATATTAATAACAGAGATCTTTTTCATAAAATATAAAAGGTTTCATTACGAAACCTTTTGATTATTATATTTTAGAATATTTTGTGAGTAACAAATAACATAGTGAAGCCATCAAAATAGAATCAATAGATGGAATAAAAGTTAATGTAAAAAAGCCTTTTACGGTGAGAAACCCTATTAGGGATCCAATAAGCCAAGCAAAAAATGCAGGATATTTAACTTTCGCTTCGTTTTTAATACTATTCTCATCATAGCCCATTTTCCTATTTATAAAGTAGTCTGTAATATAAATTCCACAAATAGGAGGCGTTGTTATACCAAGAAATAATAAAAATGGAATAAATAAAGCCATTATATCTATACTACCAATCAATGCGGTAATGATACCTAATACAATTGTAATTTTCCATTTTTTCAACTGAGGGAACAGTGTAGAAAAAACTAATGTTCCTTGAAACATATTCCCAGCATTTCCTGTTATGCAAGCAAATATAAGTACAATATAAGCTGGTAATAAACTACCAATAATTAGCATTGCATCAAGTAATGTATTTTTTCCTGTTAATGAACTTGGTGTTGCACCAATGATAAAAAGGAAAGGATAAGCAATACTAAAGGTTAAAATACCAGCAGTAATAGCTTGTTTTTTATTTTGCGTAAAACTACCAAAATCAACAGAAGTAGTAACTAAAACAATAATTGTTCCTACAACAGAAGAAATTGCTGCACCAATATTCATTGTGTGTAGTGCTGTATTTATAGAAAACTTGCTTTTTAAAGTAAGATATAGAATAAAAAACATTAGCATAGCTATAATTGGAACAGCCCATTGAGCAACTTTGCTAAGAAAATCAAAACCAAATGTAGTTGCACTCACGAAAATGAAACAACCAAACACAACAATTATAGGTAAAGGAACATATAAATTAAATTGAGTAAATAGAAAATCTTGTACGGTATGTCCAAACATATTAGCCGTAACAATAATCCAACCTAATAAACTGATTGCCATTAACATATTGATCGCAGTCGCACCTTGAGAACCGAAAGTAAATTTAATAATTCCGTAAGTGGGCAAGCGAGCTTTAACACCTATTGACATATTGATTGTTGCGAGCAATGTTAATATTGAACTTCCTACAATAATAGCAAATAGCATTTTAGAAAAAGGGAGTTGGCTCCCTAGACTTGAAGAAGCTAATAATACAGGCGTAATTAGAATTCCCAGCAAAATCATTGCGACTTGAATAGCTGAGGCATAAGATGTGGGATTAGAACACTTTTTGTTAGCCATTGTGTTTCTCCTTATGTTGATTCTGATAATAACGCCAACCTCCCATATGGCTAATCTCGATTTGTCCTTGGGTAAGCCAATTCTCACCTAAAACACCTAACACTTGATCCCCATTAGCTAAGTGTACTTTGCCTATGGTTAATCCATTTGGCTCATTTAATAGAATAGTAGCAAGTGCGGTTGGATTTATTGCCCAAATTTCAAGCTCAACAGCATAAGCTTTTTGAGTTGTTCTTTGCATTGCTGGATGAATATCGTTGATTGACCATAAACGATAGTATTCATCAGTTTTATCTTCACGTATAAATTGAGCTCCAACATTAAGTAAATTATGATTAAGCTCTAACCCTCGCATTAATGTTCCATTTACTGCAAATAAAATTTGTTCACACATTTTGACCTCCTTATTCACTATCAGTAGAGTAGTTTTGATAAAACGCATTTAAAGCTTGGGTGAAACATTGCATTGGTGCAGTTGTAATTCCAGCACCGATTTGCCCTATACCTGCTAATTTGTGTGCAATGCCTGTATTTATAATAGGTAGAATTCCCGTATCTACCACTTTTCGAATGTCAATACCTGCTGCGGTTGGTATGAAGTTTAATGTTGGTAAGGTAAATGCGGGATTTTGCCCTAAGCTAATGCTTTGCATCATCACACTATTATTAAGTGCGTCATTTGTGCTTCCTCCTACAAATTTGACAATAGCTGGGGAGGATGCCATTGCAAAGCCTCCTACGCCTGCAGTTTCGGTTATTGCACTATCACCAAGATCTGCGGCAGCATCGTTTATATCAAAATTAGGGAAAAATAATCCATTGACTGAATTTGCTGGAGCTTGAAACCATTGTCCCTTCATTGACGAAATTTGGATACCAAAATTAACACCATTTCTTGCCATTACGGTTACCATTGTGCTGTGAGGTATGCCTTCTGCTGCTACCAACATTGTTTTACAAGCTGCCATTGATAAGTTGAGGAAAAAATGATCATTATTAGTGATAAATTGGATAGCACGTTCAATGTGCTCTAAAGGTTGGTTAATTTTAAGTAAGAACGGTAGGATTTTTTTAAGAAATAATCCTGTTGCTGCAGCATTACGATTATGAACTTCATCCCCCATATGTAAAGCTTGTGCCATTATAGGTTTCAACTCAATGGGACCACTTAACTTAAGTGTGGCGGATAATGTTTCGGCAAGCTCCGTTTTCATCCAGTTTAATCGTGTTATCACGTCTGGATTATTGGCACCAAAACGCAATACTTTACCCAATCCCTCATTAAAATTACTAAAACAGCGGTGATGATTATGTGCCATATCCTCGATAACCCATACAGGCATAGAAGGACTAATAATTCCTGCCATTGGGGCAACTGCGTCATAGTGATGGCAAGGTTCAAAAACAATTTCTCCTTGTTCAATCAGTGATTTAGCAGCTTCTTTTGTGTTAGCCCATCCCTCAAATAAAATCGCTCCGATAATTGCACCTTGCATTGGACCACACATCGCATTCCATTGTATAGGGGGACCTGCATGGAGGATACGCTTTTTCTCTATTAACTGCGGAATTGCTTTTCCCGCTGGTAAAATATCGACTAAAACAGGCTGTGAAGCTAAATAACGAGAGAGTGCAATTTGATTGGCTTGATTGATTTTTGAGCAATTAATCAACGTTGCTAAAGTTAATCCAGCTTGCTTATCTCCCTGAGCTGGAGGTTGCCAATGTAAGTGCTGAACTGTTCCCCCAGCTTGCTGAATATTTTGTGCAAAGTTTTCTAATCCAATATTAATGATTGAAAGAGGCTGCTGAAAAAGATTATTCATTGATATTTCTCCTTTGCAAGATTTCTAATGCCATATAAGCAGATTCTGCATTATTGTTTGCAATAAGCACGCCCATATCTTGTAATTGTTTTTGGATCAAGAATTTATCTTGGACATCTTGAGCTGTACCACAAATATGAGCAATGAGATAAGGTGGTGAGTTCTGTTGCCGAATTTTTTGAAGAATAGGTAGTAATGTTTCCATTGGATTCAGATTTGAGCCATAGCCTAAAATGAGATCAAAAAGGAGTACCGCGACTTCGGGATCCATACCTTCTTGTAAAAGGCGTTGATTGCGTAATGTTGGATCAATCATTGGATGAGGTTTTCCTTGAGTAAAGAAATCATCACCAAGATCTAATAATGTATGTTGTGTACTTCTATTTATCTCTTTCAACATCGTTGCTTCATCAATAGGTGTATTGGAATACAAAGGTAACCCAGCTTTATGCAGAATTTGTTGAGCTTCAAAACAAAATGTACCGCCAGAGAAAACACCACGTAAATATTTTTGCTCTCTTTTTAAGGAATATTGATACGTTGGAAAACTAGGTGGGATATAAGAGGGAATACGTTGTTTTCTTAACAAAGCAACCGCAACTTCTGCTGTATGTGCTAGGGTTTCAGCATAATAAAGATTACTCCCGCTATTAGCATCAGGGCTTTGTCCTAAGAAATGGATCACAACAGGCTTGTTTATCTGTTCTGCTTGTTTTTTTATTACATTTGCAATATCTGATGCAGGTGGTTTAGAGATCAATACTATGACTTCTGTATAGCTATCCCGTGCTAATAAGTTCATTGCATATTGCATCGAAAGTCCACCAATTTCTTGGTGCAAATCTTGCCCTCCTGTACCTATTGCTTGAGATATTCCTTCGCCAAGTTTATCAATACCACAGGTGACTTCTTGTAGCCCAGTGCCTGAGGCAGCAACAATACCAATATGACCTTTACGAACAATATTGGCAAAACCTAGCGGGATGCCATTGATTATTGCTGTACCACAATCTGGTCCCATAACCAATCTGTCTTTTTGTTGTGCAAGCCTTTTTATCTGTTTTTCTTCTTGAAGAGAAACATTATCGCTAAAAAGCATAACGTTTAATCCAGTATTGAGGGCTTTAATCGCTTCAGCTGCAGCATATTCACCGGGTACAGAAATAAGTGCTAAATTAAGTGCGGTGTTTTTTCCCACCGCATTTGACAGGCTTACTATTTGTGTCTTTTCACTATTTGTCGTTGTTTGTTCTGAGCAAGAAAAAAATGATTGTTTTGCAAAATTAATTGCTTTTTCACATTCCTCTTTCCTTCCTTTCACTGCGATGATCAAGTCATTGGGCTTTGCATTAATTGGTGGAAATTCAGCTTCTAATAAACGGGCCAAATTTGCGGGTGTCCCCATTACTACTGAAGCTTGCGTAATTCCTTCTATTTGTAAAAGTTTGGCAGAAATTTGCATTAAAGAAACGGAATCTTGGTAAAGATTTGGTAATATTGAATATTGGATAGCCATCTTTTCACCTATGACATTAATGCGTTGATAATCTCTGTTGATGTTGAAACCCAACCGAAAATAGCCCCTTGTGCTTTGATCATTTTCAGTGCATATTCTTGAAACTCAGGGAAATATGAGCCAACACAATCTTCAGGAATAATACATTCATAACCGCGATCATTTGCTTCGCGAACCGTCGTGTTTACGCAAACTTCGGTGGTTACTCCACAGACAATAAGTGTTTTAATTCCACGATTTTGTAAGATTATGTGTAGATCGGTTTGATAAAATGCACCTTTCCCTGGTTTATCTATGATCGGCTCTCCTGCAATAGGATAGAGTTCAGGAATAATATCGTGTCCTTCTTCTCCACGAATAAGAATACGCCCTTTTGGTCCACATTCGCCAATAAAGGTTTTCCCGCCCCGTGTTAATTTTGCTGGAGGACAATCACTTAAATCAGCACGATGCCCTTCACGAGTGTGGAGAATAAATATCCCAGCTTGACGAGCGGCAGATAACATCCTTTTACAAGGTTGAATTGCTGAACGAACGAGATTGACATCATTACCTAAGGCTTCTCCAAATCCACCTGGCTCAACAAAATCGCGTTGCATATCGATCATTAATAATGCTGTTGTTTGAGGATTAAAGGATAGTGGGAAAGGTTCAGCTTGGAATTGTTTTAACATAATGAATATCTCCTTTTGTTGATAACAATTTATTTTTCTTGAAGGGATAATATAAAGAAAACCTCCTTAATCATAGAAAAATAAATTGATGAATTAAAAGGAAATTTATTGAAAATAGCGTGATATGACGGCAGTAAAAAAATATTTTGTGAACGAAATCACAAGATATTTTTATGATTCAAAAGAATTGAATAATAAATTCAAAATTTATTAATTAAAAAATTACTGGCACCAAATGTTTTGTATATGAGGTTGCATAATATAATCTAGACACCAAGTTAATACTTTTCCTTGTACACTACTATTCCAAGCATAAAATAATTGTGTAGGTTGTTTTTGTTCTGAAATTGGTTTTTTTAATACTTTTCCTTGATCAAGTAATAGTTTTACTCGATGATGAGGGATGTATCCTATTCCTAATCCCGCAATAATAAGGTTAATTGCCGTTGAAAGTTCGGAAACGTAAATCACTTTCTGCCCTTCTAATGCCCAAGAAACCTGCTTATTCATATTAAAAGCAGTATCTTTTACCACGATAGCTGGATATAAACGTAATTGTTCTGAAGTCAGCACCGTTGTGAATGGGGCAAGAGGGTGATGAGGAGCTACCACAAAATCCCATTCTATTTTTCCAATTGGATGATAAACGATATTTTCGATTTTGGGGGCTGTATGTGGTGCTCCAATAACAAGATCGGCTTTTTTCTTATATAAGGCTTCCCAACACCCGTTATAAACTTCGGTATGGATTGAAAGTTCTGTTGCTGGAAAAAGTGCGGTTATTTTTTCGGTTAATTTTGCAAGAGCATCGTAGTTAATAATATTGTTTACCACAATAGTAAACGTCCGTTCAACGCCATTTTCAATGGTTCTAGTCTGTGTGATTAAATGTTCATAAGAATGTAGTAACCATTGGCTATGGTAAATAAAATATTTCCCCGCTTCAGTAAGCTTGACTTGCCTTCCTGAACGATCAAAAAGAATAACGCCGAGTTCGTCTTCAACTTTTTTAATGGTGTAACTAATTGCGGAAGGCACTTTGTATAATTTTTCTGCTGCAATGGAGAAATTTCCTGTTTCCGCAATAGTATGAATGAGTTTTAAAACATCGGGGGATAGGGGCATACTGTTCTCCTTTTCTAATTCTTTTTTAGTATAGCATTGAAAATAAAGGAGGTGGGGTGAAATACGTGATCTAATTCTTTCACCAATTAGATCACGTTAAAGTAATTAATTTGCTATGGGTTGTTCTCTTCTATCTAATAGATATTTTAGAATAAATAATCCTGCAATCATTATATAGGAAATTAGGAATATCGTAGGAGAATCACCACCAATAACTGGGTGGGCCTGATGGATAATACCAAAAAATGCCAATATAGCAGCTAAACCAGCACTAATTGCACCTTTTGTTGGTTGATTAGTTATCGCAAAAATAGCAATACAACCCCAAAGTAAAGATGACAGGGGGGCCCCACTACCTAAATGAAATAATCCTGTAAAATCTACACCGCTCTTTTCTAAGATTGACCAACCTAATTGATTAGCATTGGTACCAACACTTTTGAGTGTATTATTAACGGTTGTCAATGCCCAAGCACCAATCCAAGGAAAAAGACATACAAAAATCACGGGTACTTCTAATTTCGGAGTTTCCCTTACTACTTGATTAGCTGTAACAATACCAATAAAAATCAAAATAGGAGCGATCGCTGCCATCGGGATAAGTGAGAGTAAAAAACCTCCTAATCCTAATAGGCAGACGAGGAACATAACAATACCTGTTGCTAAAGTATATCCAATACCCGCCCCCATTTCTTTATAAGCTGTATGTCCAACATAAACGGTAACAGGGAAAGGATTTCCCATTAATGCACCAAACATTGTTGAGCAACCATTGGCAATCATTACGCGTCTAGTTGGGTAAGGATCACCAGCAGCGTGAGCACTTTCGATATTCTCTAAGTCGAAGACATAATTTGCCAGTGCTAAAGGAACTGCCGAAGCTAGGTAAGGTGCGGCGATACTTAATCCCTCAATAAAAGAAGATAGATGCAGTTTTGGTGGATTAAATCCCGCACTGTGTAGGGCTTGTCCAATTTTGCTTGGATCTTGTAATCCAAAAAGCCAAGCTAAAGTTGTGCCAACAATTAATAAGAGTAACCCTGTTGGAACTTGTTTGAAGATGGGTGAACGTCCAAACCAATTGATAAAAATCAAAACGAGTACAACGAATGAGACAAGAGGTGTATGAAATGCTTGCAGCATAGGATTCATTGCTAATAGCAATAAACCTAACCCAGCTAAACAAGAAAGTAAGACAGTTCTTGGAACGGCTTTTCTTAACCAGTCTCCCATAAATGATCCAACAAAGAGAATAAATCCTTCGACAAATCCCCACACTAAACCAATTTTTAATGCTAGTTCATAGTCTTGAGTTTGTTGATAAACAGGTAAAAGGACTAAGAAAGTGACAGTAAATATAGAGGGGGCACTAGGTCCCGAAGGTAAGGCAACAACATCAGACCGATTGCTCTGTTTTGCTAATATTTTTGCAAAAATAACATAACAAATACTAGCACAAAGAACAGCTAAACCAAATGCAGGAACAACGCGGCCGAAAACAATTTCTGAAGGAATACCTACAACTAAAGTAAGTAAAGCAATCATCGTAAGAAGATTGGTAAGATTATTACTAAATAAGCCAAAAAAGGCAGCCCAATCTCCTTTTTTCCAAAATTGCGTTTTCATATCGTCTCTCCTTTATTTTGCGTAAGTTTGACCAAAGGCAAATAAGGCTTTTTGAAATGCCTCCATTGGCGGATGAACAATTCCAGCTCCAATCATTCCGATACCAGCATCTTTATGGGCTATTGCCGTATTAATGACGGGTAATAGGTTATTTTCCACCACTTTTCTAATATCAATCCCCGTAGGTATCCCCATAAAATTGAGTGAAGGTATAGTAATATTTGGATTGTTTCCAATCGTAATTTGATTCATTGTTTTACTATAACGTATAGCATCTTTAACCGTTCCACCTACTAAAGATACAATCGCAGGAGCCGCAGCCATAGCAAAGCCACCTATTCCATAGGTTTCTGTAATTGCAGAGTCACCAACATCTAAACCTGAATCTTCAGGTTTGTACCCCGCAAACATTGGGCCTATAACTTGTTGAGCTGGCCCTGTAAACCATTGATTTTGCAATCCTGCAACACGAATACCAAATTCCGTGCCATTTCTTGCCATTGTTGTCAGGACTGTTGAATAAGGAATGCCTTGAGCTGCATCTAATGCCGCTTTACAACACACCATCCAAGTTGGGCCTGAAAAATAGTCTGATGACGCGATAAAATTAAAAACGTCTTTTTTATCTTTGTTACTAAAATGAGTTTCTAAAATATAGGGGGTGAGTTTTTGATTTAATAGCACTGTACCAGCGATATTACGGTTATGACATTCATCTCCCATATGCAAAGCCTGAGAAAGCATAAGTCGTAAATCAATCCCATCATCACAAAATGTCATCGCCTCTGCCAACATCGGACCAAGAATATCTCGCATCCAGTTTAAGCGATCAATAACACTTTGATCATTCGCCCCCATTCTTAAGATTTTCGCTAGTTGCTCTGATAAATTAGTAAATGCGAAATTACCATGAGTTTTATTTTCAACAATATGTACATACATTGATGGGCTAGTTACGCCTGTCATTGAACCAACAGCTTGATGTTCGTGGCAAGGTGAGAATTTTATTTCACCACTTGCAGCAAGCTCTTCAGCTTGAGTAAGATTTTTAGCCCATCCTTCAAAGACGATCGCACCTGTAATTGCACCACGCATAGGACCATTCATTTTTTCCCAGTTAATAGGAGGACCTGCGTGCAAAAGCATTTTGTCTTGCATTCCAGGAATTACCTCTTTGGCTTTTCCATAGCCAATTAAAACGGGACTTGCTTGTGTTATGCGTTGAAAAGCTTCTTGATTTGCAAGATCTATTTTTTGTGCAATTTCTATTTGTTCTAAATGGGTTAATGTTTCAATTAATGGTAAGTTTCCCCCACCTGCTGGTTGCCAGTCTAGTTGATATACCTTAGCTGATTGCTTTATTAAATCTTCAGCAAAACGTGCTAATCCTATATTGATAATATTTAATGGTTGATTAAATAAGTTACTCATTATTATTCTCCTTTTGCTACAAATTCCCTAGCTAACAAACCAGCGTTAGTTGAGCTAGAGGCGATAGTAATGCCAGCCGCTTCAAGTTGTGCAACCTGGTTCTGTACAGAAGGCTGATCTAATTCAGTTCCTAATACATAAGCTAAGATTTCCAAATGCCGTCCTGATTGTTGTGCTTCTCTTTTTACTTGTAGAAGTGCAGGCAATGTTTCTGCTATAGGATCAGGATTTGCACCAAAGCCTAGAACAAAATCAAGCAATAAAACACCAACCTCTGGATCACGTCCCTCTTGTAAAATTCGTTCTATGCGATAGCTTGGATCAATCATTGGATGTGCTTTACCATTGGTAAAAGAATCATCGCCAAAGTCAATAAATGTGTGTTCGATTGATTTATCACTGGCTTGTAATTTATAAGCTGGGTTTGTTTGAATATTCGAGTAAACGTTAGGATACTTTTCTAAAGCAGAAAATAGGGCTTCATCACATAAGGTTCCACCACAAAATAAACCTCGAATGTAGCGTTGCTGTGGGTTAAGTTTTTTTTGTACCTCTTTAATTAAAGGTAAATTTAATGCGTGTTTATCGATACTTTCTTCTGGAATACCAGAGGCAATGACCGCCGCCATTGCAGCTGGTTTGCTATGAGAATAAATATGAATATGCGGTGCAGCTTTAGTTTCCTCTTTATAGCCTAAAAACCAAATAAAAATAGGTTTATTAATATGTTCACAAGTGGATAAGATTTTTCTCGCGATTGTAGGTGCTGGCGGTTTTGATACGACAATAATAATGTCTGTATTGGGATCTTCAGCAAGCATTTGTAATCCATCTAACATCAAAATGCCCCCAATATCTTCGCTAAGATCTCTTCCTCCTGTTCCAATTAATTGGGAAATGCCACCTCCAAATTCGTGTATTCTTACTGAAATTTCTTGAGCTCCAGTCCCTGAAGCTGCGACAATACCAATATTGCCACCTCGAACTTTATTCGCAAAGCCTAAACCAACGCCATTAATTATGGCTGTACCACAATCTGGTCCCATCATTAATAAACCTTTTTGATGAGCTAATTGCTTTAATTTCAATTCTTGCTCTATAGAAACATTATCAGAAAATAACATAACATTTTTATTTAGATTTAAAGCTTTTTCAGCTTCTCTTGCAGCATAAAGACCATTTACAGAAATAATGGCTAAATTTGTTTCTGGGTGTTTTTCATTAACCGAATTAATACTATGAAAAATGTCATTTTCTGCCTGTGTATCATCAAAAGGCTTTCTAATTAATAATTTTTCAACTTCTGATAGTATTTTCTGTTCGCTAGCCCCCTTTTCCAAAGACAATGCAATCATTAAGTCTGAAGGCCCAGCTTTTTCTAACTGACTATCAAATAAATGTGCTTCTTTTAAAACTGCTTTATTCATTGGTGTGCCCATTGCAATTTGAGCTTGAATAACCCCTTCTAATTGATTAACTTTTGTAGAAATTGCCATTAATGTAACGGAATCAAAGTATGTATTTGGTTTTAACTGATTAAGTAGTAGCATAGCCGTCTCCTTATTTATAAATATTCTTCGATAATTTTCGCAATTTCGTGATAGCCTTTACGATAAGCGAGTTCTAAAGGAGATACCCCCCATTCATCAGTCATAGTTGGATCAGCATCATGGTCTAATAATAAACGAACAATCCGTTGCATTTTTTCACCGCCATCATTCAAAATAATAGCTTCTATCAAAGCAGTCCAACCTACAGTATTTGTCAGATTGACATTAATATCCGTATTTTCTAACAGAAAACGTACAATCTCTTCGTGTCCTTTTTCGGCCGCTGGGGTTAAACCATTTCCCCCGAATCGCGTAAGACAAGTTAAATCACAGCCTAGTTCTACCATAAGCTTGACAAGCGTTAAGTCATTATGAATACATCCCTGAATAAAAGGGTTAAAACACTTGTTATCTTGAGTATTAATATCCGCTCCATTCGACGCTAACCAACGCACAGCATCATATTGCTTGTTTTGTGCTGCGATAAGTATAGGGGTTCGTTTTCCTTTATCTCTTGCATTGATATCAGCACCATTTTCAAGTAGTAAACGAAGCTGTTCAATATTGCCTTCGGCAGCGGCAGTAAATAGTTTAACGTTCATTTTTTCTCCTTATTTGTAGTTAATTTAACCATTGTGAACGATATTCATCCGTACAGAATATGGTTAATAGATGGTTCAGAATTTGGCTTTGTTGTTGATTTTGCCAAGCGTAGTAAACCCTCACAGGTTGTTTATGCTCAGCAATGACTTTTGTTATCACTTTGCCTGAGGTTAAAGCAGGGATTGCTATTCGTGCTGGTAAAAAGCCTATACCAACCCCTTCAGCAATCATTGAAAGTACCATTTCTAAATCAGCCACATAAAAAACTTTTTGCCCTTTCAATGCCCAAGTTTTCTTTTGCTGTAACGCTATAGATGAGTCGTGAACAACGATAGCAGGGTAGTGACGTAGTTGAGAAGCTTGTAAAATAGAGTTTTCTTTTGCCAAAGGATGACAAGGAGAGACTAAGAATATCCATTCAATATCTCCTAAATATTCTGTACTGATATTTCCTTGATTAAATGGGGGATTCTGCGGAGCACCAATCACAATATTTGCTCTATTTTCATATAATGCCTCCCAAGCACCGTTATAAACTTCGGTACGGATAGAAAATTCTGTGGCTGGAAATTTTTCTGAAAGCGAGGAAAGAAGTTTAGGAATTGGATTTGGATTAACAATGTAATTGAGGGCGATTGTAAACTGTTTTTCTATGCCATTATCAATTTGTGCGGCGTTACATTGTAATTCATTTAATCCTTGTAAAATCCAGTCTCCCTTTTCTAAAATATATCTTGCTGCTGGGGTAAGTTGAATATGTCCATTAGTTCGAGAGAATAACTTAATGCCAAGATCATCTTCCATCTTCTTTGCTGTATATCCAATTGCTGATGGAACCCGATGTAACACTTTGGCAGCTTCACTAAAACTCCCTGTTTTAGCAATAACTTGTAAGATCCGAATCGTATCAGATGATAATCCTATCGCCATAAATATTCTCCTTAAATATCTATGCAAAATTTAGAAAATAGTTCATTTCTAAAGACAAAAAAATCATAGCAAGAATAGAAGAGAGGTAAAGCAAAAAGAATTGAATGAGATTTGCAAGAAATTTGTTGTAGGATACTGTGTAATGAACAAAAAATAGGGACTAAAAGAAGTAAATAAGAGTAATCAAATTATAAAAATTTAGGGGCTGTAGTAGATTAGCCCTAAATTTCACACCATTTTCGCAATATTTTTAACTGTTCTTTTGGTGTCCCAAAGTTAAACCGAAGTTCACATTCCTTCAAGAATAAAGGAAGTTTTTTCGGTTAATTC
>NZ_JPXY01000003.1:0-38814 GCF_000771895.1 Gallibacterium genomosp. 2 | reverse complement strand
TTTTCAAAGGAAAAAATGTGAAACAACTACATTTTTTCAAACGGAAACCCACCATGCCATCTACCCCCCCCCCCATTCTTGAATTCCATTCACAACCCTATTGAACATTCCCCCACTAATCAAAACAATCCTTTCCCCCTATAATGCCTCCCGTAACGCAAAAAAAGCGAAAAAACAGCTTGACAGTGTGCGTTTTTTTTTTTGAATAATAGGGTTGTTTAGCGGTTCGCACTTGCTGGACAACGTTTCAACCATCTCAACGGAGTTCACAAGATGAAAAAAACCATCAAACAAACCATCGTTTCCGCCGTATTGGCATCAACATTATTACTAGGAGGGCAAGCAATGGCTGCCAACTTTAACTATCAAGACAACCCATTCACGCTGGTTTACGCCAACGCCATCACCAAAAACGAAGCGGGCAAAGTGAACATTCACCCCGTGAAATACCGCGTGAACGGCATCACCATTGCCGCCAATGTGTACACCCCAGCCAATTTCGACCCAAATAAAAAATACCCAGCCATCACTGTGGCACACCCCAATGGCGGCGTGAAAGAGCAAGTGGCAGGGCTTTACGCACAAAAATTGGCGGAACAAGGCTTTATCACCATTGCCGCTGATGCCGCCTATCAAGGGGCGAGCGGTGGCGAGCCACGTCAAACCGACAAACCGTTCAACCGCATTAACGATATTCACGGAATGGTGGACTTACTCGAAAGCTTCAAAGGCGTAGACACCAACAACATCGGCGCTTTAGGCATCTGCGGCGGTGGCGGTTACACTTTTGCGGCGGCACAAAGCGACAAACGCATCAAAGCCGTTGCCACCGTCAGCCTATTCAACACGGGCTTAGTTTGCCGTAACGGCTTAGGCGACAGCCAAATCAGCACCATTCAAGAGCGTTTGCAACAAGCCGCCGAAGCCCGCACCAAAGAAGCACAAGGCAACGTGGAATACAGTGCCAACGCCGATTTAACCAAAATCACCCAAGCAGACATCGACAAAATGCCCGCAGGTTTGTATCGAGATGGCTTTGAGTATTACGGCAAAACCCACTACCACCCCAACTCAACGCCACGCTACACCACCAGCAGCCTGTTGGATTTGATGACTTTTGACGCTACCGACCACGCCGACCTCATCAACCAACCGCTGTTGATGATCGCAGGAAGCCTTGCCGACACCAAATATATGACCGACCAAGCAATGCAAAAAGCCACTGGCACGACGGACAAAAAAGAAGTGATTATCGAAGGCGCAAGCCACATCGAAACCTACTGGAAACCCGAGTACGTCAGCCAAATCAGCGAAGCATTAACGCAATTCTTTAAAGCCAAACTTTAAACACAGCAACAGGCTACCTGAACCCTTCAGGCAGCCTGTTGAATAAAAAACACGAAAAAAACAGACCGCACTTTCAGCCAAACGCCGATAAAAGTGCGGTGGTTTTTTGCACCCTTTTTTTAACCATACCGACCGAAAATCGGCTTCCCCCACAGGTATTGCTCGATGGATTTCACCTTCATACAACAAAAGATAACGCCATAGAAAAGTGAAAAAAGTTTAGCGATATGCCTACTTTTTATTAGGCTGGGCATACGCCAATAATTGGTCTCGCACTTTCACCATTGTATTTTGCAACGCCTGAGTTTCTTCAAAAGATAAACCAAGTTTCTGAAAAATCACCTTTCCCTATTATTGAATTTTATTCAATACCCCATTCACTTTTTCCTATCTAATCAACATAATCTTTCCGACCTATAATGTTTTCAACTTAATTTAATCGGAGAAAAACAATGATTTCGTTAGTAGCTGCGTCTGTTGGCGTGTTGGTGGGAATGGGGATTGCGTTGCAGACAGGGATCAATTCAGTGCTGCGTAAAAATGTCGTATCGCCGTTGTTGTCGTCTTTTATCGCTTTTAGCGTAGGATCTATTTTGTTAATTTTGCTCATTTTTGTGCAAAACGAATGTTGCACGCCACGAAATTTGCGACACTATAACACGAAATTTGCGACACTATAACACGAAATTTGCGACACTATAACACGAAATTTGCGACACTATAATTGTCGCAGATTTAGTGGATCACGCACAATTTTAAATGTCGTTTAAATGCAGTTTAAATTACGCCATCTAAGCTCTATAAATCAAATTATCCTCATACTTACCTGAATAGCTTGTCGATATCTGCACAATTATGCGCTTGTAATCAATAAATGACTGCCAATTATCACCTTTGGTGGCGATTAGCCAATCCACAAACCGCACAAACTCGCTTTTTGTTGATGAAAAGAAAATGTAAGGCGGTCGCGTGAGTCTAATTAACCCAAGAAAATTAATTAAGTCAAAATATCCATCTTGCTTATAACTTGCTTGATGTGTGCAAAGATAGGGTGGGTCAAGCACAAATATCACCCTTTTATCATCTGAAAATTGCGGAAGTAAGGTAGAAAAACTCTCGTGAACCACCTCAATCCCATCTAAATAACCGTCCGCCGTTGGGTAATCGCTTTGCCGCACGCAGTTGTAAAAACCGTGTCGATATAACTCATCAACCGATTTAACTTGTTGACCTGAAAACAGCAACCACGCACATAAAATATGTGGATCTTTGTAGCCATCAAACGACTCAATAACATCAATTATTTTGTGACGCATTGCAATATCAAGACGCTTTCGTCGTGGATAGTCTGCCAACAAATCACTTAATTGTTGCCGCAGGTGGTTAATATCATCAATATGTTTAAGCCACTCAACATAACCGTCAAAATCATTATAGATAACCGTTGCTTTCTGTTTGAGTCGTTTAGCTGTATGACTTAATAAACCGCTGCCACCAAATGCGTCAACGATAGTCCAGCCTTCACCATCATTAGTAATCATCTCATTTAAAACAGATTTAAACTGATTTAAAAACATACGTTTTTGCCCGACAAAGGGTAACGGAGCTTGACTAAAATGACGCATTGTTACCCCCTAACACCTCAATAATACGACGATAAATATCGTGGATAAGTGGTAACGGAATTGCCGAGCGGGCGTTATAACTATGCAAACAATCGTACATCGTTTTGCCCGAAATATAATGCTGATAACGCAAATTTAGCGGAATATTGCTTTTAAACTTGGTTGCCTTTTTGCAGGGCCAACCATAATTCCCATAATAGGTTGGGTTATCATAAGAAATAGGGAAATCAAGAATGTTAGTCAAGTAATGCCAAATACGGCTAGAATAAGGATTTTCAATGACATAGATTTTCGGCTGATAACGCTTGATAATCTCAACTGTATTGTAGATGCACAGTTCGCCATTAATTCGATTTAAAAAAGAGGTCTCATAACGATAACGTCGCCTTTTAACCGCTGTCGCGTCAAAATCTTTGCGACGGCGAATAGCAAAGCGTGTATTTCCCTGCCATTGCCAACAGACATTCCCACCCTTAATAGAGTTTGCGACGGAAAAACTTTCACAAGGCGGGCTAGCTAAAATAACGTCAGGTATTGGAAGACTATCCAGCTTATTAAACAGCGTATTATCGCCAAATAATCTCCCGTAATCCGCGAGATTTAAGAGGATAACGTGATGATTTTTACCCTCAATATCAATGCCCAGATGATAATTTTTTGTTCTGCCATAATTTGCCCTTAAATTATGGCGTTCTGGCATTCAAAGATGCTCCGACACTCAGATTTGATTAATTTTTGCGTTTAAATGTATTTATTACTTTACAGCGTGTACACTTAATTTCTAAATTTTGTATATTTTCTGCTCGTGCTAGTAGCTTTTTACAGCACTTGCAACGGATTTCTTGCATTTCTTTTTGCATAGACTTTCTCACTTTATGCGGTTTTGCTACAATCCGCTCGTCTGGTCAGACAAAGCGGTCTTGGGTCTATGCAGGCTCTCTCTGCGTAGGCTGGTGTTGTAGAGTTACTGCTCTACAACATCGCCGCTTCTTCCTTTCTCCCGTTACATAATCACTCCTTAATAATATCTAACTCGTACAAGCGTTGCTTGAGCAAATAGCCCTCAAGCTCCCAGAGTTTTGCAAAGGCATTTTGATAAGCAACTTGCTCACCAATCTTAGCGTCATAGTTTTGCTTATCTGCACACGCACTAGTGCCAACCAGTTTAAAGCCGTTTTTAACGGTAATTGTGCAAATGGTCAGTAACTCTTGATGTACATACTGGGTATTGATCACCAAGCTGTCTAAATAGTCTTTTGTCAGTTTGTTCATTTTATTTTGCTCCTTGCTTGAAAATTGCCGCTAAATGGTTCGGAGAAAACCGCCAACCCTCACAACCGTAGTTAATTGCTCTCGCACACCATTCGCTACAGAAATATTTATCCCGTCGCTCCGGAATGAGAAAAATCAACCCTAACGCACCCCACCAGTCATATTTTTTGCCCTTAGTGAGCTGGTAATGATAGACAACCTGTGATTCACTCACGCCGGCAAGTGGGATTAAATCCCACTTGCCGTCCTCTACATCAATGACCTTTTTACGCACGCCACCATCACGCACAGATGAGGAGTAGCACTCGTAATAAACATCGCAATCATAGCGGGCGGTAAAATTAGTCTCTTTTTTAACCGCAATCTCGCAGTGGCTATATTTGCCACGCGTAAATTTACGAATTAACCAATCACTAAGTCTGCACCAATAACTATACAGACTATGCCCATCACGCTTGCCCTTGTATAAGGCTAGATATACCTGACTCATTGTTGTGCCTCCGCTAATGCTTGCATTTGTGCAATGATGTCATCGTGAATTTTTTGCATCTCATCTAACGTTAAATTTGGCTGTTTTAACTCATATTTCCGCATTCGCAGCACACTCATCTGCTCCAGCGTAGCCCGTAACTGTACCGCCTGTTTGAGGATTAGCTCGGTTGCAGTACGTAAATCTAAGCCTGCTGCTTGAGCAAATCCGGTAATATAAACACTTGTCTCACCTTGATAATCTGCTGATTGATAAGCTAATGCAGCCGATTCGCGTGCTTCGTACTCGCTTGTAAAGCGAGTCCATTTATCGAGATATTGTGCTGCTGTGTTATCAATATCATTAATAAGTTGCTGACGTGTTGCGTTAGCTAATTCAGCTTGTCGTTGCTGATTAAGCACCCACTTTGTACCGTTCCAGTCGTGCAGCGATGAAGGTCTAACCTCAACTTTACCACCAAGCCAGTAAGCGTCTTGATTAGTTAGCTGCGCTTGCAATGCACCGCCATCATCTCGCAAATATAAGTATTCGGGATAATCTACCCGTGCTTTAGCTTCGAGTTCGTCATAAGTTTTGCCGTGTATCGGCACGACAAACGATGTTTCTCGCCGACCGGTTGCCGGATCAATCACAATTAAATGTATTAGGCTCATACTATTACCTCCTTTTTACGCCTTAGTTTAAAGGAGCGATAAACAATTTGATTTTAAACTGGTTTAAAGATTTTAAAGATGGAGGAAATATGAGACTACCAAACGGCTACGGCTCAGTATTTAGGCTTAGCGGCAGACGTCGCCGCCCATACATTGCAAGAAAAACGGTCGGTTACACCGAAAACGGAAAACAGATTTACAACACAATCGGCTATTTTGAGACAAAAGAAGAAGCGTTGACAGCTCTTGCGAACCACAATCAGCAAGATAAGCCGGAACCCAGCATAACACTGGCAAAAGTGTACCAGCTTTGGTATCCCATCCACGCCAGACAAGTGTCGCCGTCAACGGTAGAAAGTTATCGCAATAGCTACAATCATTTGTCGTCAATCATCTCTATGCCGATCCACAAAATTAAATATCGTCATTTGCAAAGCGTACTGGATGCGATGAAAGAAAAAGGCTTGTCATACGCCAGTCTTAAAAAAGTGCGATCATTGATAAATCAGCTGTTTGCTCACGCAATAATTAATGAATGGACAGATAAATCTTATGGACAATATTTGAAAATGGGGAAAAATATACCGGTCAAACCGCATAAAACCTTTACTCGACAACAAATTAATAAACTTTGGCAATGCACAGCGACAAATACAGATCTAGCTTTAATCCTGCTGTATAGCGGAATGCGAGTTGGGGAGCTGTTGCAACTACAACGTGGTGAGATTAATCTAAAGCAAAAATACTTTAATATCACCACCTCAAAAACCAAAGCCGGCATCCGCATTATCCCAATCCATCCACGCATTTTACCGATTGTTGAGCGACGGCTTGAGAAAAAACATAAATACCTATTTGTTGATGATAACAACCAACCCCTAACTTATGCTAAAGCAGCTACACAATTTGCAAAAGCAATGCTAGCAATCCGAGCAAAACATACCACGCACGACTGCCGGCATACCGTAGCAACGCTGCTTGACGCAGCTGGGGCTAATAAAGTCGCACGAGACAGATTACTAGGACACGCATCTAGCAATGTCGGAGATAGTGTTTACACACATAAAACATTGATACACTTGAGAAAAGTGATAAATCTACTCAAATAGCGTAGTTAATCGTGTTTTTAACACGCATTTAAATCGCTTTAAATCGTGATTAAATCGCCGTTTAAAGCGATTGTTATTTGTGTGTTATAGACTAAAAAATAAGCGAAAAAATGCAGTTTAGTCATTAAAATTGTTATCCAAGGGTTATGATGTGCCAATTGCTATATATGCTCCATAAATTACGCTTGTTCTGATTGCGTGAGAATTTAGCTCAAATGTTGCATAATTAGTATAACTTTCAAGCACGAGCGCAGACTCGCCGTTAAATCCCGCATAATCTCTATCTATATAAGCAAAAACAGTTATCTTTTTTGCCAATCGAACAGGATAATTTACATATATCGCTGAAGTTGCGTTAACGGGATTATTAGGTTTAATTTCGCCGCTATATACTCCCCCTTGGCTATACTCCGAAATCAATCCACCTACATACTCCAATTTTAGCGTTAGTTCTAACCCACACATATAATGACGATTGACTAGGGTTAATGGCTAGAGCAAATGAGATTGGCTTAGTCGGTCCTATATCCACAACATCGCAATAGATAGTTTTTGCGCTAATAGGCTTAGTGATTATAAAATCAATATTATCATCGCGACACTCTCCCCACTTGGTGAAATGCTAGGATTATCCAATAGTTTTAATGCGTTAACTCAAGGGATTACGGGAACGCAATATTTTCTCCGTGACATCGCTGAAATTGCGGAGAATTTAAACGTCTTTGAAAGTGCGTTTAAACAAGGTTTAAACGACAGTAAACTAAGTGAATGGTTCGATGTTGGTGTGAAAGCGTTAGACAGCTGTGATACAGTGCTTGAACGCCTTAGCGAACCTGTAACGCAAATGACGGCGTGGATTGTGTTACGCGAAGATAGTAACGGCGAGGTGCGTGATGAATAAAGTAATTCAGCACACGATTAGCGAAGGCGAACGTTGGGATTTACTTGCCTATCGCTATTACGGCGATGTAGGTGAAATTAACCGTTTAATGAACGCTAACCCACACCTCTCATTTTGCGAAGTCTTGCCACGTGGCGAAACCTTATATGTGCCGATTATTCAGGTGAAAACCGATTCGCAAGCGGATTTGCCGCCGTGGATGCAGGAGGCAGAATGAATTTAACCGTCAGTCAACCCGACTTTCAACTCTTCTACGGCAAAAGTAACATCACGACTGATGTTAAGCCCTATTTAAAAGAACTCAGTGTCAATGAAATATCACGTGCTAACGTATTACCCCGACCGTCCGTATAAAGTGCTTGGCTTTGAATATCAGTAATAACAAAGTAGCCTTTAAACTTGCTGAAACCTAACACCAAAGCCAGTGCCTGTTGATTTTCTTTAGCCAAAATCAGTTCTTGATAGCGTTCATCAACGGCACCTAACATATAATGCAAGTTAAGTGTTAATGTCAGTTCAGTGAGTTCATTGCCCATTGCCTGCAACCGTGGGCGACCGCTTAGCACATCGTGTTGGGTATAGGTCGCACTGTGTTTTTCATCCAACGCTGTCGGTGCATTTAACAAATCAAAGGCGATATGCCCTAATAACGCATAACTCATTAGTAAGACCTCCGCATTTTTTGATCTACCACACGATTAATCATCTGCTCAAATTCTCGTAAACTCATCTGTAAGCCTTGCTGTACTTGTTCAATTACGCCTTGCCCAGACGCACCATTGACATTAATGGTTGGGTTAAAGGTGACTGTAATCGCATTATCTTTGGTTTGCTCACGAACAGCGACATTTCGCTGTTGTAATGCCTCTTGTAAAGGTTTTGGCTTTGATTTTTGCTGCACTGATTGACGTAACGATGATGGTAAATAACTTGCTGTTAATGCCGCAGTCGCCGCATCGGCAGCAGCATGATTAACAGTATGCTTGCGAACAGTGCTTTTTGTTTTTGCAGATAAAGTGGATTGTGCTGTTTTTACTGATGTCACTTGTGGCAGTTTATTTGTGAGTGCCAATGCAGTTTCAATAGCAGGCACAGATAACGCTTTTGGCATAGCTTGCTGCATTTTTTCACCCATACCACTCACCGCATTAGCGGCTTTCATCGCTGATTTTGCTACTCCGATGACTAAGCCATCCACTGTGTTTTCACCATAGCCCATAAATACCCGACTTGGCGAGTGAATGCCGAGTTTTTCCGTAAACCAATTTTTGACACTGTCGCCGAGTTCGCTGACCGTCTGCTTGGCACTCTCCCAAGCCTGATTAATCCCGTTTACCAATCCGTTAATGATGTTTTTACCAAACTCGGTAAAATTATTAGGCAAATCAATGCCAAACCACGACAACACACCGGCGAAGACTTTGTAGAATAAGCCTAACGGCGACCAATTAAGAATAGTGGCAGTGATGTTACCGATGCCGGAATTAAAAAAGCCTTTTACTTTTTCCCATGTGTCTGCGAAAAATGTCTTAATTGGCTCCCAGTATTGATAAATTAAGTAAGCTCCGAGCGCAATTGCCGTCACCGCAAGACCAATTGGGTTAGCAAGCATTGCTCGCCCCAAAAAGAGCACTGCTTTCCCTGCGAGGTTAATCCCCCTAAGCAACCCGCCACCAAGCACTTTTGCTAATCCCACCAATCCGCTTTTCATTGAAGTGACCACCCAGCCAATTCCTTTACTGAAGCGAGAAAAACGCGATACAGAACCTGTCAAGCTATCTACTGCTTTGGCAGCTTGATAGGCTTTAAGTAATTGCATTGGGAGTTTAATTGCTGCTGCAATAGAGAATAAACTGCTAAAAGCAAAGCGGAGTGCGAAGACGGCGGTGCTTAATGATGCTAATCCCATTGCTGTCGCTACACCCCATTTGATTAACGATTTATGCTTTTCAATCCACGGCGCAAGTGTGCCTTCAATGAAATTTTGCGCCGTATTCGCAAATGACTTAATATCCTCAGCAAATGCTGAGCCAAACGTGCCAACCGCGCTTTCCCAAACCCCACCTAACGCTTCTAACGCCGAGGATAGTGTTTTGGTTTTTTGTGCAATACGATCTTCGAGGCTAGCTTGAGCTCGCATTTTTTCAAGCATTTCATTTAACCCAGCTACACCTTTTTGAGCCAAAATATCTGCTAGTCGCCCACCCTCAATTCCAAATAACTCTTCTGCAACTAAACCTACTCCTTCATCACCAAACTTTTTACGAATTTGTTCAAATTTCGCCATCTCGGCGATCATTGCATCAATCCCTTTGAAGTTACCCTTTTTATCCCAAAATTCAAACGTAACACCAGCTGCATCCATCATATCTCGTGCTTCCGCTTTCATTCCCTTTTTAGCTGCCGCAAGCATTTTCGGTCCTTTGTTCATTCGGGATAACATCATATTAAAACCCGTTCCAAAGGTTGAACCCTCAAGCCCTCTTTGCCCAGCCATCCCCTCAATTGCAAGAATTTTCTCTGTATTTTCTGCGCCTGTAAGACCTAGAGAGTTCACTTTAGGAGCATAGTATTTCATTGATTCATACACTTGAGCCTTATTTAAACCAGCTGCATACATTACTCGCTGTAAATAATCAGCAGCTTTACCCAGCTCTGCATCTTTTAAACCGTGAGACTCCATAAACTTAGCAAGAAACTCACCGCCTTCAAATTGATCCATCTCAAGCAACACATTCAATTTAGCTGCAGTTTTAAACGCCCCACCAAGTAGCACTTTCTCGGATATCCCTTGTTTTTGCAATGCACTGGCTAAATTATAAAAATCCTTTCTTGTACCAGGTAAATCCGTGCCGAGTTGATCTGCTATCTTGCCAATCTCATTAAACTTACCAAACGTTCCATCGGCTTTCATCATGGCAATTTTGAGATTATTTGCCGCTTCCTCTTGCTCAATAAATGTCTTGACCGTTGACCAAACGGGTAATGCAATCGCTGTTGCTGTCGCACTACTTTTTATAAAACCGCTGGAGAACTCTTCACGCTGAGCTTTACGGGATAGCTGTTTGTCCATCGTTGCTTGTAATCGTTGCTGTGCTTTTTCAGCGCGTTCAATCGCAGCTGTAAATTGTTGTTGCTTAGCTGTGGCACGCCCAATGAATTGTTGCATACGCTCATAACGACGTACCAATTTAGTGACATTTTTATCTCCGGTCGCATAAGCCAGTGAAATACGATGCTGTAACGTGAGTTGTTTTTGTTGTGCTCGTTCAATACGTGTGCCAAGTCGAGATTGTGATTGATAGGCTTTAGACAGCCGATCACCCAAGCCTTTGACACTCTTTTGCGCTTGATTAAAGGTAGCCTTAAAGCCACCGCCAAGTGCAGCACCAATCACTAAACCAATCGCTAATTCTTTTGCCATTTATATGATCCTGTGGTAAATATAGGTTTAATAACGCAATAGCAAGGAGCATAAGATGTTCGATGAAATAATTGACTTATGGCGAGGCGGTTCAATTTATGAACGCACAGGAGCTATCTTACTTTGCGTGATAATCTTGTGCGTCTTTAGTTATTTTGGTTATCTCACCATAATAACCATTGTTGATTACGGCTGGATGATGGGAACGATCGTTGCAGTTGTTTTAAGTCTGTTTATCGCATTACTTACTGTACTTGCCAGTCCAGCTCTGAGCTTGTTACTTATCGTGATTGCTGGCTTGGTACAGGCTTTTGTCAGCCTATGTCAAGCCATTTATCGTTTACTGAAGCGGTGAAGCATAACCAGCTTTAATTTGCCGTTGCGCTTGAGCAAGCCACGTTTCTAATTCAGATAACGTCAATCCCTCCAACTCAGCAAGTGTAAACCCGAACCACCATTTTAAATCCGCCAATATCGTCATTAATGTTTCATCATTCGGCATCATCACCGAACAGAAACGAGCTTATCTTGCGATAATCCTTCCAAGTCATCTGATCAATGTCTTCAACTGTTAACCCACAACAGGCAGCAATCAGAATAATTTCTCGCTCTTCATTGGATTTTGCTAACTGTGCGGCACGGCGAAAATCCTTGACAAGCGGTTCACGCACTTTTACTTCTTCTAACGCTGTACCGTCTGCTAAGGTAATTGGGGTGGATAAACGAATCACGTTAGTTAATGCTTCAACTTTCATAGACATAAAAAACTCCTTAGTAGGTTTGGTTAATTTCTACTAAGGAGTTTACTTAAACAGGTTTAAATTTGATTTTAAAGCGCTTTAAAGATTTTTATTGACCAATGTTGGCGCGGTATTTTTGTAAAATATCTTGTCCTGCAACACGATATTGGTTGCTAAAGGCATCATAGAATAACACTTCTTTGCCATTGATCATTTGCTTCACTGAATGCACCTGAAACGTCATCGGATATTCAGTTGGCTCTTTCTTGTATTCGCCAAGATTGACCTTGCTAAACATCGCATTTAATGTCAGCACCAACGGCACTTCTTCCGCCATACCCGCAGCATTAAAGACTCTTACATCTGCACGCACCATCAATTGTGCCGTTTTAAACGGATTGCTGGAAATGGCTGCTACTTCTGGATAAAAACCGTCCCACGTTACCTCGCCCTCCAACGCATTCACCTTGCTCGGCAATTTAATCACTCCCACTAACCCTAAATTGTCGTGTTCTGTAAATTCCACTTCAAATTCAGGCAGTTTAATCGTTTTCGCTTTGCCAATTAAGCTATTGCCGTTGATATAGACGTTAGCGTTATCGACTTGATTAATTACCGCGCTCATTATTGACCTCCTGATACTAAGTTAACGAGATATTTACGCGTTACAATAGAGTTATTAGTAATGCGCTCTGCTGGGATTTTCGGTGTAAAGTCATATTGCAATGGCACCTGTCCTTGACTAAAGGCATCAACGAGATTGGCATCAGGATCAAGACTGACACTATAACCCACAATGGATTTTAAGGTGCTCAAATAGGTTTCCACTGTCCCAACAAGACTGTCTAACAGCGCTTCATCAATCGGCAAATCCATATATTGCAGCTCAACGCGACGAATACTTTCGTCAATTAAATCGGCAGTGCGTTGGACGGTTTCAAAGTTACTGATATGGGTAACAGTCGGATAGCACGCGAGGCGGTTACCCCACATTCTAAAACCCGTACCAAAACTATTAAATACGGTAGTAATACCGACCGCATTTAAGCGATTCGTTTCACTTTGCTTGTCATCAATGCGTGCAGTGAGTGGGACTTCTGCCCCGATAACGCCTTTTAATTGACGGTTAGAGATACTGTACCAATAACCCTGCTCCACATCGGTGAGCATTCGTAAGCCTGCCGCGTGTGTGGCTAAACTCTCTAATGTGTTACGTTCGCCAATGACGTGCGGATAAAAGAGTTCAGTGCGGTCAGAACTGGTTTTAAAGTTAATTGTCCCTTCTGGGCCACGTCCGGCAATTGCTTGAGCAAAGGTGGTGCCTTGTGGTGCCTGCACATACGCTACTGCATTTAATTGACTTGCGAGTGTTTCAAGCGATGCCGTCATGGTTGCTGTCGCATCATATTGTGGACAGATTAAAATCTTCGCATCTGTACCGAATAAGTTAAACCCAGCACGTAACATCTCAAAGCCCGTCCGCTCGCCAGTGCGTGTATCAACTCCACCGCGTAAATCCGCTTCGGTGACTTTGGTTGGGTCGGCATAGCTGTAAGTTGCTGTGACATTGGTTTTATTGGCAGTAAAACGAATTTCCCCAGTCAGCATATCTGCGTTGTAGTCCGTACCGGCAACTAACACGTCTCCGCCGGCTTTGATGGTTAAGTTAATTAAGCCTGCTTGGGCTGTTGTTGCGGTTAATGTATTTTCATCCAGCACCAATACTTCATCCGTCACTAATGTACTATGCTTAGTTGGATCTAACACATTGATCACATACACTTGCCCTGCTGCATAACGACTTAATATATCCAACGCATCACAAAGCGAATAGCCTCGGTCTAAAATATTACCGAATTGAGCAAAGTCTTTTTTCGTGATACAGAGTTTGAGGGCATTGACCTCGCCAACGGGTGCAGTGCCGACAATCCCGACAATCGCCCCGTCCACCTGACTAACGGGAACACTACCACCATTTTCGCGAATGGTTTCTGAACCGTGATGATAAGCCATATTAAGTTGTCTCCTTTTTTGTGAGTCTTGGGTCGAGCGGTTGCCCGTTACGGCGGACGATCACTTCGACCAATTTTTGTAAATCTTGTGTTTTTGTTTGTTGCACTTGTACGGTGTCGACTTGTAATACCAACTGATACTGCCAAACGCCACTTTCTTCGCTATCAAATTGCTCGCTAATTAAGTAGCACTCGCTGCAATTTGGCGGCTGAAAGCCCACCATTAATCGCCTGAGTTGGTCTAGCAGCAACAACGCCCCGTTATCGTTATGCAAGTTACGACTGATTACGGTGAGCATAATACGTACCGTGCGAGATTGACTGATAATGTCAGAGGCACGCAATTTGCCAAATGTCGAGCCGACATAACCAATCAACACTACGCCATTAGGGTGCGCCAGATAATAATCACTTGGGTTATCCGGCATAAGCTCAACTTGCCAATCAGGTAACGCTTCTGACAAATGTTGCTGTATTGCGGTTAAAATCGGTAACGTTGCTGACATCAGTAACCGTCCGTATTGAATTTGCTTGCCGCACGCACTTTAAACTCACCGCTATCAGGCAATAAGTCATCAACACGCGTCTCATCTAGCGCTGTTACCCCAAGATGCAGTTTGCCTGTGGCAATCTGCTCTAACTCTTTAATTGCCTGATGGTAAGTTTCCTTGACCGTTTCAGGCATTTTCATTTCTGGACGACGGGCATAAAGCCAATAACGAGCCAATGATAAGCAATGCTGACTAATGACCGTTGGGGTTTCCGACAACGGTAATAGATAACGAGAACGTAAGGCGGCATCAATGCGTTCACTAGCCACTTGAATCGCAGTATTAATAACAGGTAAGGCAATCTCTGTCGCTCGACTGTCATCATTACTTAGTTGGACTAAGATATTGCGACTAAACGCTGCTACTAACATTTCTGCCGTGATATACATTATTTTTCCTTTTTATCTGTTTTTTCAGTTGCTTCCGCTTCCTTCGCTTTTGCCTCTGCTTCCGCCTTGGCTTCTTCTGCTAATGCTTGTGCGATGGCTTCTGCTTCCGCTTTTGCTTTTTCGAGTGCTTTCGCATCTTTTAGCGTGACATACACAGCTAAACGATGATATTCCGCTTCAGTGAGCGAGATATCCTCGCCCACGTCATAGCGCTTGCCGTTATGTAAGATGGCAGTGTGAGCAACCACTGCGGTTAATACGGCTTCTGTTTGTTTGGTCGTACGTGTCATTCCAACCTCCTAAGCTAAGCAGTCTTTAATCAGATAGCCGGCAGGTTTACCGACCAAGTGCGGTTTATGAATATCGGTAGTGCGGATTACTTCCAGTTTGCCGCCGTTTTCCACATAACGGTCAACAAATAAGCCGCCTTTACGGCGTACGGTATAACCGTAACTTGGTTCGTAAACCGTGCCTTTTTTCTCGGTAGAACGTGGCGCGACATACGCTAACACAATGGTGTCTGTCCAAATATCTTTTAGCGTGCTGGATTCTTCATACACCGCCTCGCCAATTTTGACCGTATCGACATCAATCAACTTAGCAAAAATCTCTGGTGTGATAATGCCAGTTTGCACATATTTGATTTTTTCAATCACTTTCGGATGCTCTTTTAACACCTGCCACACATCACCGGCGATAATGCAAACATTGGCTTTACGACCGATAGAACGTTTAATGGCACGTTTTGCCATATCAAAGACCGTAAACGGATCTGAATTGGCGTGGCTAAATTGTGATTCGCCAGACAGCACAATTTTGTTAGTGCTGTCATAATTGGCTTCGTTTTGCGCGACATCAGCAATCTCTTTTTCACGCCCTAAGGCAATGACATCTTGCGTTGTGTTGAGGGCGAATTGACGTAAGCTAAAAATTGCCTCGTTTTCTTCACGATAGTCAATTGCATATTCAACATCGTGTTCTTCCAAAGCCACATCAATTGCACCGATATCTTCTGGCTCTAAGCGATTCGACGCGCCACGTAAGTTACGCACTGTACTTGGTAGGCGGAACGCTAAGCGTCCAAAGGTTGGAATTTTGCCTGCTTCTTTGTCAATTTCGACTACCGGCATAAGCGTTTCGCCAATCAGCTCGTTGTTGTAATAACCTTGTGCCAACTGGGTTAATACGGGGTCTTGAACACGTAATTTTGCTAAATTGTGTGCAGCCATTAATTGTCTCCTTTTAGTTAATTATTGGTTAATTGCGTTAAACGCCTCAACATAACCGACGCTATGTTCTTTCATATAAGCACGGACTTGTTTATCCATCTCGATTGAGGCAGGGTCAGTCCCTTCGGCGTATTCCACGCTGTCATCTTTTGGTTCAGCGACCTTGTCTTTGGTTGCCACTTCGGCAAATTCGACCGACTTCGGCAGTTCGGTTAAAAACGCTTTTAAACACTGTTTAAATTCGCTTTCAGAAAATGCTGCACTGTCGTGTTCCGCATTTAGTAAGGCTAACGCAGCCTCTTTTTGCTTCGGCGAGAGTTTGCCTTCAGCAATCAAACTCTCAGCAAATGCCGCATTTTCTGCGTGCATTTTTTCGCGCTGTGCTTGGGCTTGCGCAGCTTTTAGCTGTGCATTTTCAGCTTCAAGGGCTGCAAGACGTTGCTTTTCTTGTTCCGACATAGTTCCTCCTTCATTTGGTTTCTCATCGGGTTCATTAAAAATAGGTGAGGGCGGTGTGTCATAAATTTGCTTTACTTCTTCACGCACCGCATCTTCTTGTAAGCTTTGCACTTGCCACGCCGGCAAAACGCGGTCAGCCTCATCAAGACTAAATTTTTCAATAAGAAAATCGCGCAACCGTTGCCACAACGAGGCATTTGTCCAGTCGCTAAACTCAACAAATTCGGTATCACTGTCGGCGAACATCGGATCTTTTAAGCCTTTCACCGCCGGCGGCATCGCCCCCAAAAAACCGACGTGGCGTAAATAAAAACCGTCCGGTTTCGGGTTGTTAGCAGAGTTTGGCAAGTAAAAAGCGGCAGAGATTTTTTTAAACTTGCCCTCACGCACCAGCTCGGCAAATTCACTGTCGACCTGTTGCGGTTCGGCTTTTAACACATCGCCCTCTGCCACTAAGCCCTTAATCCAACCATAAGCCGGATTGTCGTGTTTCGGGTGCCCGATCACTATCGGCGCTTCGTGGTACTGAGCGCTGTAATTGGCAGCGATGGTTTTTAAATCATCGGCGGTAATGGTGACAGTGTTGCCGTTAGCATCTTGTCTGGTGCCGGCACGAAAGATTTCGATAAGTTCCATAGCGTCTCCTTTGAATTAATGACGCTAGTGTAGCGATTGGGCATATAAATTGATTTTAAAGCCCTTTAAAGATTTTAGATGGGAGAGTGAGAAAGAAAAAAAGGAAAATAACGGCAGAATAGATTTTTAATATCGTTTAAATGCCGTTTAAATCTTTCAGGGTGCGTTTAAATTTTTTCAGATGATAAATTGTACCACCTAAAGCAAAAAACGCCACAGTGTGCGTTTTATGACGTTTTCTAAATTATTTAATTTGCGATAACTGTCGTTGTAACAATGTCGTGGCTTTATTTAACAGTACCGCTTTATCATTGTTATTCACACCTAACCACGGACGAGGATGCAACTTTGTTTTGTGTCCTCGCCCCGTCTTGCCGCCAAAATGTTGGATTCGTGCATATTTGGCATCAGAACCAAATTCCACGCTATTATCGTCGTAATTATAGGCGGTTTTATCGCTTAAATAGCCGTCTTGACGCAAAATCTTCAGGCTTTTGCCTTTTTTACGTTTACGTTCCAATGTTGACTTTTCAAGCGACTTCCACTTTTTGCCGTCTGGAGCCACTTCTTGCTTAAAGCGTTCTTTGTGGATTTTTTTTAGTGTTTCACCGAGTACGCCATAGAGTTTTTTAGGGTGTTGTAATTGAATGGCAATCTTTTGCAACTCGGGACTGGCGCGGTCGTCTAGGGTAATTTTGATCATTGTCACACTCCAATAATTAGGCTAAAAAGAAAGCGTGGTAATGTTGCCACGCTAAATCAAGGATCACAAAATGACAAAAAATATTGAACAAGCTATCGAGCGCTTAAAAGCGAGCGGCGAACGTGCGTCGCTTAATCTCGCCTTGAGCGAGTGGGCATATGCCAAACTCACAGCTCACGAGCCGCTTACTGAAGACTCCCTAAGAGAGTGGGCAAATAGTCCTAAATGCTCAAAGGGAAAATCATTAGCGGTACTTAATTTTTTAGCTTCACTTAACGCTTGCGCAAACACCGACAAGTAAAAATAATCGGTATCATCAAGCTCTGAGTCAATGATGGTTAAGGTGCGCTGCAACATTGCCGCACCATTTTGGCTTGGGGCTTGTTCCTCTTGAGCTTTAATAGCCGTTATCGCTTCGTAAAATAGTAGTGCGTTTTGCATTATTTTTCTCCTATTGATTAAAAAATATTCTTAGGGTATAGTTAATTAATAGCGGTGGGGGTTTCCTACTGGAAAGGTTGCGCTTCGGCTCATTATCCTGTTCGAATCAGGCAAACCACCGCTACAATTCACCCCATAACACTTCATATTTACGCATTCCGGTTGTATCCTTAAATAAGCTACCAGTAGTAACACTGTTTAAGTGATATTTTTGATTTTTTTTCGTCAACCTATCTTTCAAATTAAATTTATACTCCAATTTCACCGCAATCTTTTTTCCTTGTGGTGCGTCATAAATAAAAAGCAAGGTGTTTAAATTTTTATCTGGGTTTTCAAATTGCTCTTTCCGCTGCAAAAGTATGGCTTTCGGCTCTTGCAAATAAGCAGGTAATTTTTCCCAGAATGACAACGGCACAGCAATGTTTGCACTCTCTTTTAGCTCGCGCAGCGAATGCAATAAACCTTTTCGCTCAATGGCGATAACCGCTGAATTAGGAGGGATACCCTCCGCCGTTAATTTATCAATGATCGCCTCGGGCAAGACGCCAAGTAATTTAACATCTTCGATAGCTGGTAAATCGGCTTTTGTGGCGACCGACACTTTGCGCGCCCAATCCTGAAACGCGCGGGCGTGCAACGCCATAATTTCGGGCTGTACCAGTAAATCATTTACCGCCTTTGACGCAAACAGTGGATCAGCCGTTACCATCTTTTGCATTAGCACTTTATCCACGCTGTCTAGCCGCCCAGATTTCAAATTATCAAAATTATACGGTGCAAAACCGACATCATAGCCTTTCGGCAAATTCACGCTTCTCGGGTTGCCGCTACGCACACCGACCAGTTTATCTTCAAATTCGATTTCGACCGGTGGCGACACGGTACGCCCCATCGCTTTAAGGTCATCCTCGTCGTGAGCAATCACAGTGCAGTGGCAACCGTAGGCTTTAATCGGGTAGTAGTAACGCCAGAACGGATCGTTTGCCGGTCTAATTGTGCCGTCTAATTGCACGTGAAACGGTCGTGGGTGAGCGTTGTCGTTGTGTTGATATTCCCAATAAGGCATCACATCGGCTAAATCCAAATGTTGTTGCAAGCGTCCACGATTGTAGGCGGCGTAAACATTGGTATCGTAAATAATCCGTGTTCGCCAGTTGCGACCGCCGTTATATTGCCAGCCTGTTTTTGCCACAATCTCATCAAACTGCTTACGGAATCCCTCAAGGGTTTCACCGCGTTGAATCGCGTCATCTACCGCTTGACGAAAGGCAACTAATACCTCATTACGGTTTGCTCCTGCCACCATAAAAAAGTAGTCGTGTTCTTCGCCTAACACGTCTAAATAGCTGTTGGTCGGCAGATTGAGCTTTTTCTCAAAATAGCGAGCTTGCTCTTTAAAGCTAAAGCCACTTTGTACCGTCATTTTTTCACTTCCTCCGCCACACTATAACGCCCAGCCAATTCAGCGGTGGTACTTGCCCACGCTATTACTTTCGCATATTCCGCAAAAGTCAGTTCAGGGATGAGACTGTCGAGTTGATTGCGAAAATCTTCTAAACTTTCTGCTTGTGAGAGTCGGTCTTGCACTTGCTGCAACCAGCTTTCGACATAAGGCTCACCCTCCACTTCGAGCTGTTCAACAATGCCATCGGCGATATTTTTTGGCATTTCTGGTTCGGCAAACTGGGCTTGTGGCTTATCAGCATCTTCAGCGACTAACTCAATATCACCCTCTTCAAAGTTATATGTTCGTTGTAAATATTGTTGAGTAAACTTCACACCAACACGTGATAAAATTTCGTCCCGTTCTGCCTGCAATTTATCCACGCTTTCCTGTTCAAACAGTTCAAATTTTGGCAAAGCATCAACAGCAAAATTAAGCTCACAAAGCCAGCTTAAAAGCTGATTAAACACGCTTTCAACTAAGCGAGCATCATCATCGCGAATATCTTCCAACACTTCCAGCCCGGCGGTAGCACTGGCACGATTACTATCAGCTTCGGTCGTTTGGTCTTGCCCTAAAATGGCAACACTAATTTCTGATTTACAGTAACGCAAAAAGTCATCAAACACTTGTGAGCTGCCACCTTTGCTAGCGCTTTCCAACAAATCAATCGAACTGTCGTCCGGAATAGCGGCGACCGCCGTGCCAAGCATTTGTTCAAGACTGTCAAGCAAATCTTCGGTTTCGACCGGTGAGGCAGTGCGAGGATGTTTACCGACTAACCACGGCGAGCCGTATTTTTCGGCAAACTCCAACCAGAACTTAAAACCGCCTTTTTTAAAGGTCGCTGCCCAAAAGCATTTGGATAAATCGCCTTGTCCGTATGGATTTTCATAGGTGGCATCTTGGGTAGCGAGTAAAAATTTCTTCTCCGGCAAAGCAACGCCTTCCACTGGATTGGCTTTGGTACGCAGTTTTAAGCAGTTATCCTCATCAAACACAAACCATTCCTGTGGTTTAGCCTGAATATCAATCGGTTGCCAAATACCCTCCGCATAACGCCACACCACCTCCAACGCTTGGTAACCGAACAGGGTAGCGTTGAGAATTTGTGAGATAATGTGATTCAGTGGCAACTCCGCAAAAATCGCCGCCAGTTGATCATCAACTTGCTGATTACCGCTTGGTGTAAGCCGCCACTCTAGCCCTTTAACTGCTGCTTTACGGCGACGTACACAGCCTGCCACGTGACTATCTGCCAATACTTCACGATAGGCACTGATATCTCGTCCCATCTTTTTTAGCACCGGATCGGGATTGGGGAGATAATGCCCAATCGCGTAGTAATCTATTGCTTGTGCTCGGCTGGCAATAACTTTGATCATATCCTGTTTTTTATTCATCTGTTACTCCTAACACGCCGCTAAAAAGGCAAATAAAAATAACCAACCCCAGCCATCTAAACCAAGCCATAGCAATGCACAGCCACCTATTACACATATTGACGCAAATACATAACGCATTATTCATACCCTTTTGTTAATTGAACACTTTGCCGTGGCTTACGGCTGGAGGCTTTCACAGGTAGCAATACCGCCTCTTTTGCCGCCAGCAAGGCTAAAAAACACGCCCACGTGCGGTCAGCGTGTCCGCTACTGTCGTTTTCCGCCACAAAGCGAGGTTGCCCCGTTGAACCTGTGATTTTTTTGAGCTTGTGCAAATCTTCACGCAAGGCATTATCACCTTGTGGTATGCGGATTCTTCTATCTTCAAACGCATTTTTGCCAATGGTCGCCATATTAAGTTTGGTTGCCACGTTAAACAGCACGCCTTGTACTCGTTGTTTGCCGTGTTGATATTGGGCATCTTCCACCATTTTTTCGCCCATGCCGGTTTGGTCGAGGTTACAAGCAATCACGTTATATTGGTGCATTACACGATCCAGCTCAGCTAATTGTTCACGCAAAGTAACACGTTTTAGCGTCACAATTTCTCGCGTCCAATACACATCACCAACCAGTTCTAGCAGCCAAATCACCGTTAAGTTGCTACGTACGGCAATATCCATCCCAACAAAGCACGGGTTACCGGTGTAATGTTCAGGCAAACCTGCCAAAGGGTGTTCAACGCTGTCAATTAAGTCATAAGATAGCCAACTGCTGGCTTCATCCAACCATTTCAGTTCAAACTCCTGCGCCCACGCATCCTCATCATTTAAGCCTTTACGCAGCTGTTCAATATCACGGGGTAGCCCGTCCGCCACTGCTTGATAAATATCCACTTGATGACGTGACCATTCCGTATTAGCTAAATCGGTCATCAATTCATAAAACTTGTTGCCTTTGCCGTTTGGTGTACTGACAACACGCAATTTCCAACCGGCGGAAATCACCGGAAACAGGGCTTTCCAAATCTCACGACTGTCTTGGTGAAAAGCAAACTCATCTAAAAAGACATTGGCACTAAAACCACGTGCGGTGTCCGGATTTGCTGGTAGAGCAGTAATTTTTGAGCCATTAGGGAATATCACCTCTAACGCGTTAATCGTCGGGCTAAACGGCACTTCGGCAATTTCACACGCCACCCCGACTGCCTCAAGATGACGTTTTACGCCCTCGTTAATCGCTTCCTTCGCTTGGCGTTCCCCACGCGACAAAATCACCCAGCGAGTTTTCTCACCTTTGGCTTCAGCAGCCAAACAATCCAACACGATTTCAAGGGTAGTGGTAAAGGTTTTGCCGGTCTGACGGGCAAACATTGCCACTTTGAAACGGCTGTTATCTTGTAGCCAACGCTGTTGATAACCATAAAGCAGGGTATTACTCACTAATGCCATAGACCGCCCTCATCATTTTTTCTACATCAGCAATTGCCATTCCGGATTGTTTACCGGCTTCTTCGACCGCTTTGGCGGCTTGTGCAATCACATCTTCACGGATTTCTTTTTCACGTTTATAGTTGACTGACTGTGCTTGTTCAATGCGTTGTGCAACTAACGCTAACTGCCCCAATACTTTCGGGCTAATTTCTTTACCCGATTCGCTCATACTCATTGACGTTTCAAAGGCAAGTGTTTTAACAAACTCAAGCAATAATTTACCAACATCACTGTCGGGCATTTCACCCAGCTGCTTTGTCCACACCTCCGCCATTTGCCGACTTGCCCGAATTTTTGCCCCAAATTCTTCCATACGCGAGGCATAGCGATTTAAACCAGTGCGGCTTAATTTCATTTCTGCACTGAGCCCTGCCTCGTCAATCAGGCTGTTAATGTATTCGAGGATGTCTTGCTGACTGTGCGATTTATCGCGCAAACGCAATAACAATTCTTGACGGATATGAGGCGGCAATAAATCCACTTTACTGGCACGTCCCCGTGTTTTTTTATCACTCATTTAAACCTCCTTCAAGCACTGATCAAACTCGGTTTAAATTAGCGTAACAGTGGCTTTTTGACACCATACACTTCGGTACGACCTTGTGCTACATCCCATCCGCGCACTGTCAAATAAGCAACGTAACAACCTGCCACATCTTTAAGCTCAATTAATCCTTGCTCTTTTAACCAAAGCAGATGTGAACGCACTTGGTCGCGACTGATGCGGTGTCCGTATAAGTCTAGGCAATCTTGTAAAATACTTTCGTTCGCATCGTTATTCGCTTCCACTAAAGAGCGTAAAATCACTAAACGTTGGTCTTGTGCAAAAATACTATATTTATCCATTCTTTAATTCCTTTTCTATCAACAGTTGGACTTGATGACTTAAACCTTCCACTTTTGTCGCTATCTTGTCGCTTTTGCCGTCCAGCTTTGCCATTAAGATTTTGATTTCGGCAAGGTCGCTTGTGGTTGGCAAATCCTGCACTTTGGTTTCCAGTGCGTCCAAGCGGTGTTCGTTGGTGCTGACCGTCTGTTTCAGACTGTGCATTTCTTCACGTTTGATATATTTGCTATCCATTGTCAGCCTAACAATAAAGCCAACAAAGCCTGCTACCGATAAAATAATGCCCCAATGTTTTTGCACGACATCAAGGATTTCGCTCATTGCCTACCTCCTTGTGACAAATTGCCCGATAGGTTTGGTTATGCACCCATATTTGACGTAAGGTTTCTGTTGTGTCATTGCGACTTGCTTTAATCACGCTAAAGCCTGCACAACTACTATTCGTCACGTAAATCGCCGGCTTGCTGCAAGCGGGTAATAACATCATCACGGCTAACGCTACGACTGTTTTCTTCATTTTTGTTTTTCTCCCGATAATTGCTAATTTGTGCTTGTGCCGCTGCCTGTTGCTGTTTAAGTTGTTCAGCGATTTGCTGGTAGGTGGCGATTTGCTTTTTCGCTTGCGCCACTTTTAGCCACAAAAACGCAAACAGCGCGCCGAGCAAGGCGATGATGGTTAGCCAGATATAAGCACTTAATGTCATTGTTTGTCTCCTTTATTCCTGATTGCATTAGCAAAACCTTTGGTCGCCGCACCACCGGCACAGAAAATAGCAAAGGTCATAAACAGCTCCGGCGTATAGCTGCGGTCTAAATAGACGCAATACGTTAAAATCCCTGCCATCAGCAACGCCCCGAAAAACTGGATAAAGGCGGTGGTTGATAAGCGACCGTTGTCGTTGGTAATCAGTTCTTTTAATTGAATTTTCACTCCTTTTAAATCTCCCTTGTTCTAATCTCCCCCTGCCCCTCTTTTTCAAAGAGGGGAGTGAAATTTTCTCCGTCCAATCTCCCTCTTTTCTTATAGCCCCCTCTTTTGTAAAGAGGGGGTTGGGGGAGATTCGTCCCCTCTTTCACAAATAGAGGTTGAGGAAGATTCAATCCTTAAATAGATGTTGTTGATTAATCACTTGCTCACTATCAAGCCAACTCCAAACATCAAAACACGGGCAATCTTTCAGCCATTCATTCGGGGTAATTGTGCCATCACCGTTAAGGTCGGGTGATAGATCGCGGTGTCCACAGATTTTGGCGTTTGGGTGTTGACTTTCTAGTTCACGCAATAGACGATGCAGTGCTTGCCACTGCTTGGCGGTGTAGCGTCCGTAATTTTTGCCGTCAATCGAAATCCCACCGACTAAACAAATACCGATACTGTTTTGATTATGTCCTTTAACGTGCGCACCTGTTTCACCGATTTTGCGACCGGTTTCGACCGTGCCGTCAGTGTCGATAATGTAGTGATAGCCAACGTGTTGTAGATGCGGATTAAAGGTGCGATATGCCCACGATTGACGCTTAAAGCCACGTTTTGCGTGCCAACGGTCAATCACCTGTGCGGCGGTTTCGGTTTTGTTGCGTAACGGCTTGCCGTTTTGGGTGGCAGAACAGTGGATGACGATTTTTAAGATGGGTAATGACATAAAAAAACTCCCTTTAAACTTGGTTTAAAGAGAGTTTAAAACTTACGTGTCGGTTTTGATTTTAAAGGGGTTTAAAGATTTTATTGGCGACAAATACTTTCGCACGGCACGCCATCTTTATCTCTATCAAGGCGTGATAATCCACATTGTTCTAAGTGATATTTTGCTTCTTCGCAGCTTTGCATTTCTTTGCAATAACGCTTTCCATCATCACAACTGTATTTAACTGCATAAGAGAAACTGCTAATACAAACTAATATAAAGATGGCAATATTTCTTATCATAATATTAATCCTCAATTTCAGCGAATGACATAATGCCCATATATTGACTTATTGAGATACTGTATTTTTTACCGTTAAGAATAAATGATTTTTGAATATCTTTTTTTGATTTTCCCCATTCCGTTATCGCTTCAGTAGTAAGCGTAATAAATTTTTTACCAACGGTCTTCATTGAATTTTTGCCATCAAAAGCGGATAAAAGTGCAGAATTACTAAAAAACATAATTAAATTTTGATCTCCACCATCCGCAATAGGGACTACATTAGTTATTAAACTCTTTACTTTATGCGTCTTTTTATCAACGGTAATCACCACTGAAAAATTATCTGAAAATTGATAACTAGCAACATCATTCACCTCACCAGTCTGAATCTTAAGCGATTCACTTATCCTAAACGGCGCATCCATACTGGCAAGATTAGTATTAACTCTTTTAGCAAATTGCGATACCGTTAAACCAATATCTTGCGCAAAAGCGAGTGTTGGTAGCATAAAAAACGCGCATAAAATAACGCCATATTTTTTGATTAAGTTTATTGATTTCCTTCCTTTAGGTTGTTTTATAAACGCATTTTAGTATAAGACAAATGGCAGCAAAAAATCCCTCTTTAATTCGGTAAATTGTGATAGAGATCATAATTTACTATTTTGGAGTAAAGTTGAAGGCACCAAAGCCCAAGCAATGCGGCGATTTTGTGATGTTTATCATCAATTTAATCAAAAGCAATAAAAAACCGGCTTGCGCCGGTTATCTTTATTTAAACATATCAAACTGCCGTTTGGCGACTTCCTCCTTTTGCACTTTTTTCACAATTTGATAGACCCATTGCATTGATACACCATATTTGCGTGCCAGTTCGCGTTGGTTGCTGCCGTTAAAATCACACCAAATTGCCAAATCGCGTTCGCTCAAAGTAATCAATAACGCTTTCGGGATATAGATCACTTCGCCGCCCCAGTTTTTAGCAATGCTCTGGGCCAGCTCAATGCCGATTTGTTTGGCTTGGCTATCCTCAAACTGGTATTTTTGCACCAACAGTTCACGCGTATGTTCCGCAAGGTCGAGCAAGATTTCGGAGGCTTTGTCTTCAAAGGTGCTGTTATTTTGCTTTTCGTCCATTCAGTGCCTCCTGTTGATGTTTCCACGCCAGCCATTCCGGGTAGGCTTTGAGGTGTTTGATCGGTTGCCCAAATTGGTGCAGTTGCTCCACCACTAAAATGCGGTTCATTCTGTCGGTTTGCTGCTGTTGTGCTTGTGCCTGCTGTGCCGCTTGAGTCGTGTTTTCTTGTGCTGGGGCGGTAACGCTGACAAATTTCGGGGCGTTGGTGTCATAGACCTGTTTTAGGTAGTTATGGTTGGTCAACGCCGCTCGATTTTGGTTGTTACGGCGTTTGTCCTGCACCGCTCGCACCGTTTCGCTTAAAGCGTGAGCCAATAAAAGTGATGATGGGAATAACTCAAACACTTCTTTGATCAGTTTTACCGCACGGCTGTTTGACAGCTGGCTTTTTTCCGGACGGAATAAGCCGATATAAGCGACCAACGGGCGAGCGACTTCCGCCTGACATTGGGCGATTAAACTTAATAATTCCCGTCCGGCATCATCTTCTAGCAGCTGATCTAAATGAATATCTGAATGACAAATCGGGCAACGACACAGTTTCATTATTTCACCTCTTTTGTTGTACGTTTCTGCCATTTTTTCAGACGTTCCAGCACAATCGACCCAAATTTATAATCTAAACTTTGTACATTTAACACAAGCGGTTTATCTTGTTGCTGCAAAATAGGATTAACAACATTACGCACAAAACTGTTTAATGCGTCTTCTGAGCCATCTCTGATAACACCAGCTTTGTACATCTCAATCCAGAGAGCGCGGATCTTTAACGCAATATTATGTTTTACTTTTGCTTTTTGGCTTGCTGGTGAGCGGTGACGCTTGGCGGTGCGTTTAAAACCGGCTTGTTCAAAGTGATCATAAACACGCATTAATTCGTTGATTGTCATTGCTTTACAGCTGTTTTTACCGGTTTCGTTTTGCAAAATCATTCGGTAGGTGTCCTCATCAATGCCGAGCTTGTGTTTGGCAATGTGGATCAGCTGAATTAATTTTGGTTTGGTGTAACGCATATTTTTCTCTCCTAAAACCCATTATGAACGCCTCTTAGATTTAAAAGGCGTTTAAATGGGGTTTAATACAATTTCTTTTCTAACACTCTCATTTGGTAAGTTGGGTAGTAATGTCTAAGCAACTGATAGCAAGCTGTGGACATCTCAAAGATATTAACGCTTTCAGCAGGTATTGTTTTCTTACAAGTTTTAGTCTGATCCGTATATCCAAACGGCAGCCCCACATTTTGCCAAAAGGTGATTGCACTGATGACAACGGCTTTTACATCGGCATTGATAATAAAAGCTCGATTATCTTTATATAATCTAGGCAATAGCTTCCCTTGATTGATAAGTTTGTTAAGACGCAGTCTAAACCGCCCATTACTTAACATTGCACCCGCATACAATGCCGAGCGATGCAGCAACGCGATCAGCTCAACATCATCATCTCTTAACTCATTAATGTCATAAGTGCCTAGCTTATGCCCCATATAGTGTATAACTGCATTTCGAGCAACCCTACCTAGTGTTTCATCCCAGATATACGCTAAAATCTCATCATCTGTTATTTTCATTTTTACCCCTTATTTTCCCTGAATAGCCAAAAATTCACTTTCTTTGATTTCAGTTAAGCTATCTGGCACAGCAGGAAAATCATCACCCGAACATCCCTGACCTTTTACCGGAATGCAAACTAAAAGCACCTCTCCACAAACGCTCGCTGATGAGAAGTAACCAATTCGCCCATCAAGCACCATTCTGTTTATATCTAGGCATTCTGTGATAAATTTTTTAAAAGGAGGATATTGCCGTAAGATTTGATAAACATTGCAAAGTGCTTTATCTAGCTCTTTTCCAATCTTATATCGCTTATCTGGTCTAACAATGTATTTATCCTGACTATCACTCAATGTTAATTTATAGCCTTTGGTTTGCTTTAATTGCTCAAGGTGTGGATTGTCGCTATTGCAAACAATCCCACTGATAAATTCTTCGCCCCCATACCAACCATCATAAAAAGGCATTGTGTCAAAAATCGCTTTTAATTTTTTATTACGTTCTTCAAATCGTTTTAACCAATCTTCATTCAGCGTTTTTAGTGGCTCTGCGTTTAAGTTACCTTTAAAATATCTATATTCCATTTTTACCCCCGTACTTGCCATCTTGCTTTTGGTAACTGATTTTGCACCAGATCTAGATACACGCCTGCGGCGATATAGTTGCCTGTATTAATCGCTTGCATTGCTTGTTGGATCTGTCCGATCATCACATTGAGCTTTAATACCAGCTCGTTTTGTTTTTGTGTTGTCATTGTTCACCTCGACTAAATGGTCGCACTGCCATTCTGTTGCAAAATTTGCTGCGTTCAGTGGCATATTCGCAATTAATCTCTTTTTTTGCTTTGCCGGAGGCAAGTTGCCAATGCAGTGCGGCATCGTGGTATTGCTGTTTTTTCTCCAACTCCGCTGCTTGTTCGGCGTGGTTGTAATAGTCTTCATTTCTCATATAAATTCCTTATTCATCATCCCGATCAACTAGCAAAAAACGATACTTAAAATCAATGCCGTAAATCTCGCTAACTTCATTTAACATTTCTGCGATACAACATTTTGCGTCATCTTCACTTTCTGCTTCTGTTTCAACTTGTAACGCAGCATTAAGTTCAATCCAATACATACCCATTTCTACACCCCCGCCACATCTAAACTAATTGGTTGATATTGGTCGCTATCACCAACGCGCTCGTAAACTCGCACATAGGCTTTGGAGTTGACCACTTGTACACTCTCACTAATCGCCTGCATTGCATTGAGCCAGCGTGGGTCTTGAATATCCACACGGCGTAAGCCTAAAATGCGGCTAGTATTAAGATTACCCTCCTTATCAACGTTAAATGCACGTTCAATCAAAGCTTTAAGTTCAGGACGTGAGCCTTCTGACCATTCATTTAAACACTCATCAATCAGCATTTTTGCCGCTTGAATACGCTCGTCAAATTGTAAGTGGTCATTAATCGCACGTTGGATTTTGTATTTACCGTCATAGCTATAGAGCGTAACATTGCCTTTGTTACCGCCCAATTTTGCACCGTATTTTTCGGCGGAAAGTTCGACAAAGGCTTGGATATCGCCAAAAATACCGCCTTTAAATTGGCTGATTTCCGTGTTTAGGGCTTTGGCTTTTTCTACCCATTCTTGCACCAGTGCATCACGCTCTTTGTCAATCGCTTTTACCAGCTCTTCAGGCGTGAGGTTGCCTTTTGCGTCTTGCCAGTAGGTTTTGCCGTCAATGGTTACTTTACTCATCATCTTCTCCTGTTAGTTCAAGGGTGTGGTTATTAAAATCGGTGTCGGGATAGTGTTCCTTTAGCCATTCGTAAATCTCTTGCTCGTGTTCCGGACTGAGCGGCGTTTGAAATTCGCCGTGTTCTTTTTTCCATTCTTCGTTGGCTTGTTGTTGCCAACAAAGTTGATCACATTCCGGTTCTTTTGGTTCTTGTTGGCAGGCGGTAAGTAACACCGCCAATCCGATCATCATTAATCTTTTCATTGTGTGCTGCCTTGTTGTCTAATCCGCTTTAATTCCCGACGCAATACTCGGTAAGCACATTGCCAACTGAGTTTGTCTTTAACCGATCCCAAGTCTTTAAATCCCCAAAAATACACGTCATTGTTGATTGTCTTTTTAAGTTTTGGATAACACGCTCGTCCAAGACACAACATATAGCTACCATCCATATTTACTGCGTAAGCCCTACCTCTTAACTGCACAGTATGGCGATTTTTCTTACCTGCCCATCTTGCATAGCGTAATTTTTCAAGTTTGATTGCTGTTCTTTTCATTGCGCACCCCCTGTCATTTGTTGTTTCGCTTGTAAAATAAGGTCTAATGTGATGACCGTGCCTTGCCCTTTGGCTGTCATTCCGGCAAGGCGTAAATACTGGGTTAATGCACGCAATCCGCCGGCTTTGCCGCCAATATCAAATAACACAGTCATTAAATCTTTATCGTTTATATCTAAGCCCCAAGCACTGGCAATGGCTTTGATGTCGCCTTTGGTGCTGGCTTTTAAGCCGCAGTGGTTACCAATGCGTGACCAGAGGCGTGCATATTCGTGCGCTTGATTTACGCCGCCTTGGATACGGGTGTAAACCTTGTCATTACCGATAAGCGCAAAGCCGACTTCCGCTTCTTCTTGGATAATGCGGAGTTCTTCGAGTGCGTCATAAGGTAGATGGTCGCTTTCATCAATGATCACTAAGCCTTGTGTGCCAGTGAGTTTTTTGGTGATCATTCTGCTGAGGCGGTCTTTACGGCGTGGGGCGTCGTTAATGCCAATTTCTAATGCCAATTCGTATAAAATTGCACTTACCGTTGCTCTTGCCGGACTGGCGGTGACCATCCAGACGTTTTTGTTTTGTTTTTTATATTCTTGGCACGCTTTGGTTTTGCCGACGCCACTTGCGCCATAGGCGGTGATCATTGTCGGCAGAATTTTTGCCATATCTAAGGCGGCAAAGATTTTTTTTGCGGTCGGGATCTCAATAAATGATGGCGCTTCGACAAATACTGCCGTTTTCTTTTCTTGGGTAGCCAGCCAGTTCGCTAGAGCATTTTCAACATTGTCGGCATTGCCGGCGTAGGTGCCTTTTAAATAGGTGCTTAACGCCGCACCGGAGATCCCGCATTGATGCGCCAGCTCTCGTTGTGTAATCACTTTTTCTTCCAGTCGTTGCTTAATTTGGGTAATGACGGTCATTGCTTTCTTCTCCTTAACTTATCTTTAAACCTGTTTTAAAGCCCTTTTTCTTGTTTCAATAACGCTAGCCCTTTCTGCCAGCCTTGTTCAAATTCGTCTATTTCGTCGTCTGCAAGCACTTCAACCTTATGCACTGCGTTGCCTTGCTGTTGAAATAATTCAATAATCTTCGGTTCAATCGGCTCTTCCTCCTCAAATTCAGGTTGATAACGTGCCGCTTCTTTGGCGTTCATTGTTTGTAATGCTTTGGCAGACATCTTGTTGCCTTTAACCCATTTTCGTTTTGCATTGTTGTATTCACGTCCTGTTGCTTTATCGCCGAATCCTACTTTTTCGGTACATATCGCTTCGGCTAAATAAGTTCCTGTTAAGCTGTAAACGTAGACTGTGCCATGTAGGTTGTTTGGATCAAATTTCACGATCACTTTCTTATGATTAGAGGCAATCAGATCGGTCGCGAGATAACGGTTTTTGCGTTTATGGACTTTCCCACCACAGTTAAGCTCAAATGTGCCGTCTTTTTTCAGGGTAACGGCTTCACTCATTAGCATTAATAAGCGGAGCTGTTCGCTACTGGCGGTGCGAATGTGAGCGTTGGCATAATCACGCTCAAATACTTGATTAAAGCTATATACGCCCTGACAGATTTCAGTTTCTCGCCCCTCTTTGTCGTTAAAGGCACGGATACCATCTTCTAGCGCAAGGATAAAATCTTCATAACTGACACCGTCTTTCCCACCGTTGTAGTTGTCGGGCTTGTTGTAGATATTGTCGCCAGCGTGATAGCCTGCTAATGTCGGGTGTTTATCCACGAGTTCGCCCAATCCACCATGCGAAAAGGCACGTTCGATTGGTTTTGCTTGTCCGTGACCTTTGCCAAACTGGATAGATGTCCAGTAAAGCTCAATGCCGAGCAGTGGGATAATACCGACTACATCATCTTCTTTAACTTTAAAGCGATAACGGTTTTTCACACCGCCGGTCATCCACTTATTGGCGGCAGCACGGGTGTTGTCGATAGTGAGCTTGCGAGGGATACCGTATTTGTAGATCACGTCCATTAGACTTAGGCGTATGGTGTCGCTGTTTTCGCTTAAGTCAGTGCGATACGCTAAAATTTTGCGAGTGCGAATGTCTTGCCAAATCCACGTTTTCGGACGCACAATGTCGCCGTTGTGCCAACGCACGAACACGTTATGTTGATAACTGTCGCCATTGATCCATTCCATTGCTTCAATTTCTGCCACACTGCGTTGCATTGCAGGGTAGAGACGACTTAATGCGTGTTCACCTTCGCGTAAGTAGATCTGTTGTGCTAATGGCACTTCACGTTCTAGCTTACGCTTTACCGTTTGGCTTGATGGAATAATCCAACCTTGCTCTTGTGCGGCACGTTGTAGGCGGTAATAACAGACGTTAAAAGATGGCTTTTCATTACGCAGATAATCGGCTTTAAATGCTTCCCACGCTGCTTCTGTAAATTCCGCTTCGCCTTGACGGCGTTTGGCGTATTTTTTATCGAGCAATAAAGGCAACCAGTCAGACGGTTCAAACGCTTGCACATCATAAAACCAGCGTTTAATCGTGCCTGCTGATTCGTTGTACTCATTCGCTACCAACGCAATCGCTTTTTGACTGGTTAGCCCCGTTTCTTTTAAGGCGGCAATCGCTTTCACAATCGTCAAACGATATTGCGCCACGCTTTTTTGCCTTTCATTCGCGGTTTGCCACGGTTTCCAGACAACGTCAGGTAGGTAGTTGAGATTTTTCTTTTTTGATGGCTCTGCAAGTTTTTGGGTTTGAGCTTCTTTTAAGATAATTTCGGCTTGCACCTCTTGGGGTAGGCTTTTGAATTCGTATTCTAAACCACCACCGCGTGCAGTACGTTTGCGACTTTTCCAAGCTTTTGTTTTCGCCTGATAAATAATTGCTTGAACCGAATTGGGTAAATTGTTTAAACTTAATTCCAATAATTCTTTAGCAGAATAGTGAGTTTTTAGGTTGTTTTCGCTCATATAAACCTCTAAACACTATTTGTTAGCGAATTTTTTTAGGTTGCGTTCAGCATAACGCGCCGCCCAAATTTCTTCTGGTGGAACGCCTATTGCTTCAGCAATTAAGCGTTCTCCTTTTTTCCAAGGACGATCTAGTGCATTTTTTAAGGTGCTGCCATTGGAATAACCGTGATAAAGAGATAATTGGCGCAATGACCAACCTTTTTTAGCTAAAGCAGCCTTGATGTCGGCTCGATGCCAATCTACGGCTGTTTTTTTAGTGTTGTTTAATGTCCTCATTAGTTAATCCTTTTCGTTAATCTAATGTGGATATTATACTTCTTTTTAATCTATGTAAAGTTTAAAAACTCACTTTTAAAGTTAAAAGAATATATTTTAATCATTCTTTTCACTATATTATTGATTTTTGTGAATTTTTAAAACTTTAAAAATTTCAATGGAGCTTTTTAAAGTTATGAAGGAGAAGTTTAAAAACGAATATTCTGTCGGAACGAGAATTAAAGCACGCCGAGAAGAATTAAAATTAAGTCGAAAAGTAGTGTGTGAACAATTAGGGGGCGTTGCTTTATCTACATTACAGTTATGGGAACAAAACGAAAGAGAACCACAAGCCTCTACATTAATGAAATTAGGGGAAATATTGGATATTTCACCAGCTTATTTACTGACTGGTGAGGAACAAGTAATAAGCCGTCCTCTACTCACAGAAGAACTAACCGACACCGATAAGTTAAAACAAGCTATTTTGGTACTTGAAAAAGCGTTAAAAACCACAGAAAAGCAATCCAATACGTTAGAACTTACAAATGACGAAATGCAGCTTATTTTGTCTTTTAGGCGTTGTAATGTGGATAGGCAGCTTATAGCGCTATCGGCGGTTGAGGTGTTAGCTGATCAAACTGCAAAAGAGCTAACTAGTAGCTACACAGCATCTGAGGATAGTGTGGCGTAATTCAAAACCACCCACGAAATTTAAAACAGGGTTTAAACCGGATTTAAAACTTTTAGAGTGATTTTTTAACTATCGCAGATTTAGTGGCAAAAAAGTGGCATTTTGAAGATCTGTCGCAAACCATTATTTCTTACCAAAAAATAAGGGGCTTATCAACAAAGCCCCATTTCTCTAGGCTTCTCGCACACTTATTCCCGTTTTTTTCAACAAATTCCCTAATTTCTTTTTGTCTCATATTTGGTGGATCTGTACAACGAACCGCTTGCGGTTTCAACTGAAACATTGATCCAATCTCCTTGGTGGATTTGGTTAGGCGGTTTATTAGCGATGTTTGGGTTGACGGTCAATATTTTGATTTTCCCACGTTTGGGCAGTGTGCAAATGGCGATTATGCCAATTTTAGGGCAAGTTATCACAGGCACGTTGATTGACACTTTTGGCTGGCTCTCGGCACCTCAATATGATTTTACCCTTTTACGCTTACTGGGCTTAGTGGCGGTGATGGCTGGAATTGCTGTGGCGATTGTGTTGCCCTCTCTCAAACAACGCAGCCTGAAAAAACGTGCAGAAAGTTCATTATTGGCTTGGCAAATTCTCGGTATTAGTGGCGGAGTAGCATCAGGCATTACGCCAGCAGTCAATGCCGCCCTACGCCAAACCTTACATTCCACCAGCCTTGCTGTCTTCGTACCTTTTGCCATCGGTACGCTGCTATTGGCTTTAGTAATTTGTTGCAAAGAACCGACCGCTTGGCGACATCTCAAAAATGCGCTGAAACAACCGCAACCTTGGTGGCAATGGTTTGGTGGTTTGCTCGGGGCAATTTATATCGGCGGTATTGTGCTAATCGTGCCACAAATCGGCACAGGCGGTGCGATTGTGACTTCATTGTTTGGCTTGTTAGTTGGCAGCCTACTTATTGATCAATTCGGTTTGCTTGGTGCAACCAAAAAACCGATTAGTACCTTACAAATCATAGGGTTATTAGTATTATTGGCTGGTGTGGTTATTATTCAAATAAGTAAATAAGGAAAGTAAAATGCAAAAAATAAATAAAATTTTAGTGGTTGGCGCTACAGGCAGCATTGGGCAATATGTCGTAACTGAAGCATTAAATAAAGGTTACCAAGTTCGTGCATTAGTACGTACCCCAAACAAAACTCAATTAAAGGGTTTAAAATGAAATATCTATTACTCATTGGAGGACTTTTAATGCAACCCCTTTTTGCTCAACCATTTACCTTAAATAGTAGCGTGAGCGATATTCTTACCCAACCAGTATTTCGAGCGTTTGCTGATCGTATGTTGCCTTGGGATGACAAAAGTAATGAGCCAAACTTACATCTAAACCAAATTGAACAGTTAATGCCCTACCATAGTCATATTTCGCCATTGGTAGTTACTGATACGCTGAATAAAATGCTCCAGCAAGCCGAACAAGAAGACACGATTTTTTACGAGATTTACAGCGAAGCGGAAAAATATCAAGATCCAAGCAAACAGCATACGGGGATTTTTGTGTTTAAAGGCAAAGCGAATGCCCCCTTTGCGATGATTGCCGCTGGAGGTGGTTTTGCTTATGTCGGTTCATTACACGAGGGGTTTCCGATTGCACAATCTATCCAACGGAATTTCATCTTTATAAAAATCTTGGACACGGTTTCGCATTAGGTACTGGAACAACGGCGGAAGGGTGGGAAAAACAGGCGGTTAAATTTTGGCAACAGCAACGTTAATATTTACAAGCAGTTGGATAAGTAAATAGTTTTAAACCCTATTGTATTCAGATGCAGTATGTTCCTATATTTTAGGGATAATTTAAAAACAGCTTTTGTTATAAATAGTCCTTAATTTACTACAAATCACAGCTTAAATAAGGGGCGTTTCCGCCCCACGAGAATAAAATTATTTGTTCACTTTAAAGGTATAAGTGCTATAAAGTTTACGTTTTTGGCACACTTTTTGATCTGGGTAATCCATTTCATAAATGGCCTTGATTTTCCAAGTGCCTGCTAAGGCTGGAATGAAATTCACCTTGCCTTGAGCGTCCGTTTTGCCAGAGAAAGCTTGTGGTTCACGGTGATCGTAAACGGCTTTTTCATCAAGTTTGGTAAATTCGTTGGTTGTGCCAATCACGCTCACGCCTTTCGCTGGCTGACCTTGATACAACACTTGCACGGGGAAAACATCCATCGGGCTTAGCGTGGTTGGATCAACCAATGGTACGATTTCCAACGGTAATCCCACTGGAGCAATGGCGAAATCGCTCACATCAACACCTGTGTTCACATAGGTTGAAGCGAACATACTGGATTCTTCGCAGTAATTGGCATCTTTCATCTGAGTGAGATTTTCACGCTTCCAGCCGTTGTCATTTTTCGACCAAAATGTCGGTTTATAGCTGCCCGAAATTTTGTATTCCGCTTTCGCCAACGGGCTGGTGGTTACATAGTGAAAATTTTCGCCCTTTTGGGTGAGGGTAGTGCTTTTGCCGTCCGCACTGTGCAACACCAATGGATTTAAAATATTTAAACGCCCCTCTGCGATTTTTTCCCCTTCAGGAAAACGATCGCCATAGCCAAGCACTGCAAGCAAATCTTTGCCCGCTTCCGCTTGTTGTGCATATGCCCATAAATCGTGTGCTTGCCCTGCTAGAGGGAACGCTAAGCCACATACTAAGGCGAGATGAGTCAGTTTTTTCATTTGATGCCTCCTATTTTATGAATAAAAAACGTGGAATTTTCTGACCGCACTTTTCTACCTCTTATTTTCAAAGTACGGTGTAAAATTCCGCCATATTACCGTTCAATTTCAACCGTTGAAAGCAAACGGCGATAACTTTTTTGCTTTCGGATCAATGCCTTGCATAACAGCTAGGCTGTGCCAATAACATTGCTAGCCACTCACGAGAGTGTTCGCCACCGGCTGACGGGCAAGGAGCTTAATTAACGTGGATTTCCCTGAGCTATTTGCTCCGATAATGCCGTAAATTTTCCCTGTGTTGAATTGCAGTGAAATAGAGTGGAATAACATTTTCTCAGGTAAGGTGAACGATACTGCATTTAATTCAAACACTGTATTTTTCCTATGGTCTAACGAGCAAGGGGGATGGATTTTAATTGATAACGGTTATCATTTCAATATATATTTTGTGCTTTGATATTTCCAACCTCTTCTAATCCAGAAATGGCTTTGCACTCGTCTTCATTATGTTCTTCTTGACAGCTTAACTGTTTCAAAAATGTCTGAATTTCCAATAATTGTTGGATTTTTTGTTCTACCTGTTCTAGCTGTTTTAATATGATTTGATCGGCGTGATAATGTTCTGTCGGTTTATGACGAAGCTGAATAAGCTGTTTAATATCTTCCAAAGAAAAACCTAATGAACGACAGGATTTAATGAATTTCAATAATGAAAGGCTTGCTTGATCATAATAGCGATAACCATTGCTACCGCGTTGAGGTTCGGGTAATAAGCCCGTTTTTTCATAGTAACGGATGGTTTCTAGATTAATGCCACTGAGTTTGCTGATTTCGTGAATTTTCATATTAAATAACCTTTATGAAAAGGATTGACTCTGTAGCGCTACAGACTTTATATTATTCCATAAAAAAGAATCAAGCATTTCATTTATATAGAGGATTAAAAATGAGCAATCATTTGCATCACGATCACCACGATCATCACCATATCCCTAAAAGTAAGACAATTCTGCTGATTAGCCTTGTTATTATTACCAGTTATATGCTAGTGGAGTTTTGGGGGGGATATTATTTTCATAGTTTAACTTTAATGGCGGATGCTGGGCATATGGCAAATGACAGTTTGTCATTATTATTGGCATTGATTGCACTTTTCTTCAATGAAAAAATACAAAAACGATTTGCCATTTTGAATGGTAGTTCGTTAATTTTAGTTGCATTAATGATTCTGTGGGAGGCGGTTCAACGTTGGCATACGCCGGAGAAAATGGTGGCATTACCGATGCTTGGCGTTGCGATTATCGGATTGCTAGTCAATATTGTAGTAGCATTAATAATGTTTAAAAGTGATCACGAAAATTTGAATATTCGTGCCGCTTATTTGCACGTATTGGCAGATCTGTTTGGATCTATTATTGCAATTATTGCTGGTTTAAGCGCTTGGCTATTAGATTGGCAATGGGTAGATTTGGTAGCGAGTGCAATTTTGAGTTTATTGATTTTACGCAGTGGAATATCAATAGTAAATCAGGCGATAAAATCGTTACAGGAGAAAACAGATTAAATGTATTGGGTATTTTTAGCGGTAGCTATTCTTTCTGAAATTTTTGCTTCCAGTATGTTAAAAGTGAGCGATGGGTTTAGCCGATTATACCCCTCAATCGGTGTGGTTATTGGTTATGTATTATCATTTTATTTGTTAGGGCTAGCATTAAAAGGGATTCCATTAAGTGCGGCTTATGCGATTTGGTCTGGTATCGGAATTGTTTTAACTGCAATAATTAGTGTTTTCTTTTTTAACCAAAAAGTAGATGTTGGTGGCGTAATCGGTATCAGTTTAATTATGATTGGTGTGATTGTACTCACTCTGTTTTCACAAATGGCAAGGCATTAATGAACCTAGCAGACAAAAAAGTTGTGAAAATGAGGTAGATAATGTTCAAAGAACAAAAGTTTTTAATAAAGTAAATAAATCCTTATAGAAAGTATTTTGATAGAAAAAACCTTATTTACTCATTGTTTTTCCCTATTAAAAAGTAACGATAGTTTATTTTATACCTATAAATAGGTAATTATTTTAAGTTAGAAAAAAAGTAATAAAGAACAGATTATTAGTAAATAAAATAACCGGTTAAGTTTTAAAAAAATAGTATTTGCCCTGACGCAAACGTTTGCTATCATCACCTACTA
>NZ_JPXY01000002.1:0-18697 GCF_000771895.1 Gallibacterium genomosp. 2 | reverse complement strand
AAAGATCCCCCCCTGTCTAATTTTTTATCTCTATTTTTGACATTTTTTCATCACATTTATAACTAAAGCATTTCAGGAGATAAAAATGAAGACAAATATTTTATTTACCCTTTCTACTCTCACTATTGCCGTTAATGCAGCCGCTGCTGTAGGTGAGCCCGTTAAACAAGGCACAAGCAATAATGGTGGTTTAGCTGTTGGTGAATCTGCAACTGCCACTGCAAGCTCTTCTGTTGCTATGGGGCAAGGAGCCAAGGCATCTGCTAATTATGCCAATGCTATCGGCGGTGGTAGCCAAGCTTTAAAACAAGGTGCCATTGCATTAGGGCAAGCAACAGTCGCAAAAGAAGACTATACGATTGCTGTTGGCTTTGGTGCGCAAGCTAATGCTGGGAAGGCTATTGGAATTGGTTATGGTACAAGGGCTAATGGTACTAGCTCACAAGCTATCGGAGACTCTGCAAAGGCAGAAGGAAATAAGGCAAATGCTATTGGACCAAATGCGGAAGCGAAGGGAAATATGTCCAATGCGATTGGTTCTGGAGCTAAAGCAAATGCTGATTATACTACCGCAATCGGCGGTGGTAGTCAGTCCTTAAAACAAGGTGCTATTTCAATAGGGCAAGCAACAGTGGCAAAAGAAGATAATACTATTGCTGTTGGTTTCGGCGCGCAAGCTAATGCATCAAATGCCATGGGATTTGGGTTTGGTGCAAGAGCCAATGCAAATAATTCCATAGCTTTTGGTGGCACCAATGATGTTGCGAATACGGCATCTTTTAATAACCGAAAAATTACTAATGTGTCTAATGGTAACATTGCACAAAATAGTAAAGAGGTCGTTAATGGTGGGCAACTTTATACTGTACAAGAAGATTTAAAGAAAAAAGTAGATGCTGGCACTGTTGGTGCACCAGGCAATGCATCACTTGCTGTAGGCGAACGTTCTAAGTCAACGGGTTATTTATCTATCGCTATGGGGGTTCAGTCTGAGGCATCGGATAAGTTTACTATGGCAATGGGCATTAATGCTAAAGCTCATAATGAGAATGGTATTGCTATCGGTAATGCAGCAAAAGCAGGTGCAACTAATGAGGACTATGCTAATGCGGATATCTTTGATCGCATTGACCCTGAAACAGGTAAACCTTTATATAATGTTTCCCCTGGTGGCGATCCTCGTACGATCCGCTCGGGGGCTATTGCTATCGGTAATGGAGCAGAAGCGGTTGGGTATCGTAATACTGTTATAGGTGAAGCTGCCAAAGCAGGTATTATTATTGACCGTGATGCATATAATCATCCAAATAAATTTGGCTTAGGTGCTGTGGGGGCAACGGCGATTGGTGCGGCAGCCATTGCTGGAGGAAGTCAGGCTACTGTTGTTGGTAATGGTGCGGTTGCGGAAGGAAAACTCAGTGTGGGAATGGGAACTCGCAGTTATACAACTGGCAAAGCGGATACGGCTGTTGGAACTTACTCTGTGGTAACAGAAGATAGTGCAGTAGCACTTGGTGCATATGCTCGTGCAGATCATAAAAATTCTGTTGCTTTAGGAAACAGTTCAATTACCGAAGATGTTAAAGCAACTGCTTCTACAACCATTAATGGTAAAGAATATACGTTTGCAGGTGGCGATCAATCGCAAGTGGTAGGAACCGTTAGTATTGGTGGAAAAGGCGTTGTTGGTTATACCGATACTACCAATGAAGGGCATTGGAATGATCCTGCTCATTATACGAATGGTAATGGTCGTACCGATATGGATAATGCCATCTATCGTACTATCACTAATGTCGCAGCTGGTCGTATTAACGCAGATAGTACCGATGCAATTAATGGTAGCCAGCTATACGCTGTTATGGGTGCAACTGAAGAGAACAGAAAACTTATTGAAAATAATACCATCAAGCTTGCACAAACTGATCACCGTATAAATCGCCGTATAGATAGTGTCGAAGAAGAATCTCGTGCAGGTGATGCGATGAATGCTGCATTAGCCGCATTAAAACCATTGCAATATGATCCTAATGAGAAGTTTCAAGTGATGGCAGGTACTGGGCGTTTTAAAGACAAACAGGGATTTGCATTGGGTGTGGCTCATCACATCAACGAGAACTTGTTGTTAAATGCTGGGGCAGCTTATTCAGGCAGTAAGTATAAAATGTGGAATGCAGGTATCACTTATCGCTTTGGCTCATCAAACCAAAAAGCGCCTGTTATCAAGGTATCTAATGATGAACAACGCATTCGTTCTCTTGAGCAAGAAAATATGATGCTAAAACAACGTTTAGCAGCAATTGAAGCGAAATTATCTAAATTAAAATAAAGATTATTAAGCCAAATAAAAAGACTTAACGCTGATCTGCACCCCAAAAGTTGGACTTATTATCCAGCAACAAAGGTGCAGATTTTTTATAACCCAATACAGCCAAACATTTAAACAACAAGCTGTTGATTTCTACTTTCAACACCACGAAACGCTTTCTTTAACCTGTCATACATTACTAGAACTTGTTATCAAAGAATATGTTCATTATTACAATGAGAACAGAATGCAATAAAAATTAAAAGGACTGAATCCTGTTCGATACAGAATTCAGTCCTTAAATGAGCATCCAACTTTTCAGGATCAGATCACTTTTCAGCCAAACAAAAAATTACGCTGCAAACGGATCTTGTAAAATCATTGTTTGAACACGATCTGGCCCTGTTGATAAAATCGCAATCGGCACACCGGTAACTTCTTCAATACGTTTGATATATTTACGTGCATTTTCCGGTAATTGATCAAAATCAGTCACACCGAAAGTGGTTTCCGACCAACCCGGTAATGTTTCGTAGATTGGTTCAACACCTTCCCATTTTTCGGCTGCCAACGGCGCATATTCCAAAATCTCACCATTCGGCATTTTGTAACCCACACAAATTTTGATCTCTTTAAAACCATCCAATACATCAAGTTTAGTCATACAAAAACCAGAAATAGAATTTAATTGAATGGCACGACGAACTGCCACCGCATCAAACCAACCACAACGGCGAGGGCGACCGGTTACTGCTCCAAATTCATTTCCTTTACGAGCAATTTCCATACCAACTTCATCAAATAATTCTGTGGTGAACGGACCGCCACCAACACGGGTACAGTAAGCTTTGATAATACCCAATACATAATCAAGATTACGCGGCCCGAAACCTGAACCAGTTGCCACACCGCCGGCAGTAGTATTTGAACTGGTAACATATGGATAAGTACCGTGGTCAATATCCAACATTGTACCTTGTGCACCTTCAAACAGAATATTGTCACCTCTTGCTCTCGCTTGATGCAAAATAGTAGTTACATCTGCCACCATAGCCTTGATAATATCAGCAACTGCTTGAATATCCGCAAGCGTTTTATCATAATCTACCGGTTCAACTTTGTAGTAATGAACTAATTGGAAATTGTAGTAATCCAAAACATTTTTTAATTTTTCCGCAAATACTTGCATATTGAATAAATCGCCAACACGTAAACCACGGCGAGCAACTTTATCTTCATAAGCCGGCCCAATACCACGCCCAGTTGTACCGATTGCTTTTTTACCCAATGCTGCTTCACGTGCGTGATCCATCGCTACGTGATAAGGTAAAATTAACGGACAAGCTTCAGAAATTAACAAGCGGTTACGAACATCCACACCTTTAGATTCCAATTCCCCCATTTCCTGCATTAATGCAGAAGGCGATAGCACCACGCCGTTACCAATCATACAAGTTACATTTTGACGCAAAATGCCTGATGGAATAAGGCGTAATACTGTTTTTTCGCCATTAATAATTAAAGTATGCCCTGCATTGTGTCCACCTTGATAACGAACAACATATTTCACACGATCCGTTAAAAGATCAACAACTTTACCCTTTCCTTCGTCGCCCCATTGAGCGCCAAGAACTGCTACACTTTTTCCCATAATTTTACCTTTAGGTTCTCTATTTCAGTTTAAAAAAATCTATCCTAGCCAAGAAAATACTTTACTACCAGATACATAAAATGCCAAACCAATCTTTTTCCAAATTCAACATAAAAAAAGCCTCTATTGAGGCTTTTCAGTTACTTTTGCCCTTGTGGACGTTGCATAAATTGGAAAAACTCACTATCCGGTTTCAAAATCATCATATTATCGGATTGAGCAAAACTCTTTTCATAAGCTTTTAAACTACGAATAAAGTTATAAAATTCCGGTGCTTGTCCAAAACTGTCAGCATAAATTTTCGCTGCAACAGCATCACCTTCCCCACGTAACTCTTGTGCAGTTTTATTTGCATTAGCTAAGATCACAGTTACTTTACGATCAACATCCGCCTGAATAAATGCCGCTTTTTCACGACCTTGAGAGCGGTGTTCACGTGCTACTGCATCACGTTCTGCACGCATACGCTGATAAATAGAAGAAGAAACTTCCACCGGCAAATTAATTTGTTTAATACGAACATCTACTACTTCAATACCCAATTCTGAGGTGCTTTCCGCTCCTGTATTTAAGGCTTTTTTCGCATCCAGCATTAATTCACCTCGAGTTCCGGAAACAATATCTTTAATGGTACGAGAACCAATTTCAGAACGTAAACGATCATTGACTTTGCGTCTTAACAGGCTATCTGCACGCAAATAATCCCCACCACCGGTTGAAGTGTAGAATTTACCAAAATCGGCAATACGCCATTTCACATAAGAATCAACTAATAAGTCCTTTTTCTCAACGGTTACAAAGCGATCCGCTTGCCCATCTAAAGTTTGGATTCTCGCATTTAAAATCTTAATTCCATCAATAAATGGAATTTTAAAATGCAATCCCGGACTATATACCACCACTTTATTATCAGCATCACGTTGTACTTTGCTAAAACGCAACATAATACCTCTTGTGCCTTCAGGTACTACAATAATGCAGGCGTAAACAATAACCGCAATCACAGCTAAAATAGGAATTACAAACTTACGCATCATTAAAATCTCCCTTGACGATCTACTTCAATTGTTGTTTGTCCTTTTGCATCTGTGACCGGTTTAGTCATTGGTGCTGATGATGTTAGCGGCACTTTCGGCATATCGCTCACTTTTTGATGCTGTTCACTCGGATCCTCTGAACTTTTCTTCCCTTGTTTTAACAGTTGTTCCAACGGCAACACAGTTAAATTATTGCTATTATCCAATAACACCTTTGGTGTTCCCGCCATCACTTTTTCCATAGATTCCAAATATAAACGGTCTTTCAATAATTCAGGATTTGCTTTAAACCCAGGCAATAATTTAGCAAAACGTTCCGCTTCACCTTGTGCATCCAATACAACCTGTTCTTTATAAGCTGTCGCCTGTTCTACAATACGTTGTGCATTACCGCGCGCAATTGGTTCACGCTCTCTAGCGTAAGCTTCTGCTTCACGAATCAAACGTTGTTCGTCTTCTTGAGCTTTAATAGCATCATCAAATGCATCTTTAACTTCTTCCGGTGGACGGGCAGATTGGAAGTTAACATCAATGACTTCTAAGCCCATATTGTAAGGTTTAATAATGTCATTCAATGATTTCCAAGTCCGTTCACGCACTACAGAACGCCCTGTTGTCAAAATATTATCCATTGTCATATGACCAATAACATAACGCAATGCACTGTCTGTCGCTTGACTTAAACTATCTTGAGGATCGACCACATTAAAAAGATAACGTGCCGGATCCTGAATACGATACTGTACGGTCATTTCAACCGTAACCATATTTTCATCCTGCGTTAACATTGAACCTTGAGTTTTCAGTTCACTGATGCGTTCCACATTAACCGGAATCACACTATCAATAAAAGTTGGTTTCCAATTTAAACCCGGTTGAACGATCTTTTCCAATTTCCCAAAACGCAATACCACACCACGTTCTGCTTCTTTGATAGTATAAAATCCTGAAACTACCCAAACAATCACGGCAATAATCACCGCAAAAATAGCTAATTTACCGAAACCTTTAGAAGAAATTGCCGCACTTGAAGGGCGTTGTGGATTATTATTTCCTTGCCCACCTTGATTCAATTTATTGAAAAATTTTGATAACTCTTCAAGCAAATCAGGTGGATTATTGTCATTATTTTGTTGTTGATTTGGTTTTTGATCTTGTCCAGATGTGCTATTTCCTTTGTTCTCTTGTTTATCCGAACTTCCCGGCTTTGACCAAGGATCCTGCCCTGAATCATTCCACGACATATTTTTCTCCTTTTAAGTGATAAAAGACTATAAAAACGATTTATGCAAATTCAAGTATCACACTTGTTTGTGTTCACACTAAAAAACAAAATTACAGAATAATGTAATTTTTGCAAAGTGTTCAGTCTAAACAAAATCCGCTGATAAGTCTAACAAAATTCCCTAACTTATTGATGGGCTTGCAGCAAATTTAAGCTCAGATTTATAATGCTGATCCTATTAAATTTATATTGTTATCTTTATGTTGGCTTTATTTATTGCAATCGCTATTTGGGGCAGCTCATTACCAATCGGGAAATTAGCATATCACTCTTTTGAACCGGTAATTTTAGTGCAATTTCGTTTTTGTATTGCTGCTTTTATTGTTTTACCAACCTTTATGCGTTGCTATCGCCATATCGCATCACATCATTACAAACAATTAATATGGCTCTCTTTTCTCAATTACCCTGTTGTTTTTCTCTTACAATTTATAGGCTTAAAATACACTTCCGCTTCCAGTGCAGTAACAATGCTCGGTTTACAACCCTTGATTATGGTATTTGTCGGCGATCTCTTCTTTAAAGAAAAAACTGGAAAATTTGACTATTTTCTCGGACTACTCGCATTTATTGGCATCGCCTTAGTGGTGAGCGATGATGATCCGAACAGTCAAATTGATGTTTTAGGTTGTTTTTTAGTGTTGGCTTCCACCGTCGTTTTCGCTTTCACCACCCGTTGGGCTAAAGCGATAATGAAAGAAATTTCTCCTCGTAATTACACCGCCATTACTATCGTACTAGGAATGCTGTTATGCTTGCCATTCACCCTATTATTAAATCAACAATGGCATTTTAATCCACCTATGATCGATCTCATCGCCCTCCTTTATCTAGGTATTGTTTGCAGTTGGCTAGCACCAAAAATCTGGAATAGCGGTTTACCATTCGTTTCAGCTAATATTTCCAGCGTGATCTCAGCACTTGAACCGATATTCGGCATTATTTTCGCTATATTGTTCTTACATGAAAAAATAAATTGGAAAATTGCAAGCGGTATTCTGCTCGTTTTAGGCGTAACCCTCGTTTTCATTCTGCACACTATCCGACAGAGAACGGCAAACAGCCACACATAAACCGCCCTATCTTCAAAATCTTTGGAACATTGCTATAATAACGAACTATCATAACCAACAAAATGGAGATAAAAATGAATCAAATTAAATTAAATCAGCCAGCCAGCCAGCCAGCCAGCCAGCCAGCCAGCCAGCCAGCCAGCCAGCCAGCCAGCAGGATTGTAGTGCCAGCCTCGCACAACAGCAAGCGTTTTTAAATGATTTAGATGCCCGTTTATGGGCAGCGGCGGATAAGTTAAGAAACCAGCTAGACGCAGCCAACTACAAACACATCGTTCTCGGTTTTATCTTCTTAAAATACATCTCCGACAGCTTCACCGCCTTTCGTGAAAAGCTCCAAGCCCAGTTGCAAGATCCCGAAAATCCCCTTTATATTGATCCCAACGACTATTCCCCTGAAGAATATCAAGCCTTGCTCCACAGCGAAATGGAACTGCAAGACTACTACACCGCCGAAAACATCTTCTGGGTGCCAGAGCAAGCCCGTTGGGAAAACATCAAAAACATTGCCATTCTCAACAAAGGCACAGAACTGCCTTGGGGCGGCACATTCCGCGGCGTTGCCAGCCTGATTGATGACGCATTCACCGCCATCGAAAAAGAAAACCCCAAACTCAAAGGCATCATTCAACGCATCTCAGGCTTTGATGTGGAAGAACAAACCCTCATCGGCTTAGTCAATCTCTTTTCTGATACCCATTTCAACCGCCCCACCCTCAACGGACAGCCCATCTCAATGGCAGCGAAAGACATCTTAGGCCACGTTTACGAATACTTTCTCGGACAATTTGCCCTCGCCGAAGGCAAAAAAGGCGGACAATATTTCACCCCAAAATCCATCGTTAGCCTGATTGTCGAAATGCTCGAACCCTATCAAGGGCGAATTTACGATCCCGCAATGGGTTCAGGCGGCTTCTTTGTACAAACGGAAAAATTCATCGCCGCCCATCAAGGCAACATCAACAACGTCTCCATTTACGGGCAAGAATTCAACCCCACCACCTGGAAACTCGCCGCAATGAATATGGCGATTCGCGGCATCGAATTTGACTTCGGCAAAGGCAACGCCGACAGCTTCCGCAACCCACAACACCTCGACAAAAAAATGGATTTTGTAATGGCAAACCCGCCTTTCAATATGAGCGACTGGTGGAGCGAATCCCTACAAAACGACCCACGCTGGCAATACGGCACACCACCACAAGGCAACGCCAACTTCGCTTGGCTACAACATATGCTCTACCACCTCAGCCCCAAAGGGCGAATGGCATTGCTGCTCGCCAACGGCTCAATGAGCAGCCAAACCAGCGGCGAGGGCGAAATCCGCCAAAAACTCATCGAAGCCGACCTTATCGAAGCTATGGTTGCTTTACCGGGGCAACTGTTTACCAACACCCAAATCCCTGCCTGCATTTGGTTGCTGAACAAAGCCAAAGCACGCAAAGGCGAAGTGTTGTTTATCGATGCCCGCGAAATCGGCTATATGAAAGACCGCACGTTACGCGACTTCACCGCCGAAGACATCGCCCACATCGCCAACACCTACCATTCTTGGCAAAAGGATCAGGGCTACCAAAACCAAGCAGGCTACTGTTACACCGCCAGCCTTGAAGAAATCCGCCAAAACGACTTTGTCCTCACCCCTGGGCGTTATGTCGGCACAGCAGAACAACAAGACGACGGCATACCCTTCGCCGAAAAAATGCAAAAACTCACCGCACTTTTAAATGAACAGTTTGCACAAGGGCGAGCGTTGGAAGAAGAAATTAGAAAGAGTTTGGGGATTTAGGAGAAAATAATAATGGAATGGATCGAAACAACTATTCGGGAATATTGCCCTTTATCTTACGGTAAAGGATTACCACAGACTAAAAGAATTTATGGCATATACCCTGTATATGGTTCAAATGGTATTGTTGGTTATCATAAAGAACCTAATGTTACATCTCACGGCATAATTATAGGTAGAAAAGGAAGTGTCGGTGCTATTCACCTATCAGAAATACCATTTTGGGCAATTGATACAGCCTTTTATATAACTAAAGAAAGTTTATCCGAATTAAAATTCACCTATTTTCTTCTTAAAACTCTAGATTTAAATAATATGAATTCTGATAGTGCCGTACCAGGACTAAACAGAGATAACGCCCATTCAATAAAAATTAAAATACCTAAATTACAAAAAGATCGTGAAAAAATTGGAGAATACTTATCTACCTTTGATCAAAAAATAGAACTCAACACCCAAACCAACCAAACCCTAGAGCAAATCGCACAGGCGATTTTCAAGCATTGGTTTATCGACTTCGCCCCCGTACACGCTAAAGCCAACGCCTTAGCCTCAGGGGCAAGCCCAGAGCAAGCCGAACTTGCCACAATGGCAAGCCTTAGCGGAAAAACCCTTGCAGAAATCACCGCACTTCAACACACCGCCCCCGAAGCCTATCACCAACTCCAACAAACCGCCCAAGCCTTCCCTAGCGAGTTTGTGGAAAGCGAAATGGGATTAGTGCCGAAGGGGTGGGAGTACCGAATAGCAGAGGATCTTTTTGATATAGGAATAGGAAAAACGCCACCAAGAAAAGAAAGTAAATGGTTTTCTACCTATGAGAAAAATAATATTGAATGGATTTCCATTAAAGATATGGGAAATTCAGGAATCTATATATCAAATAGTAGTGAATATTTAACTCCAGAAGCTATTAGTAGATTTAATATCAGGAAAATTCCTGAAGATAGTGTCTTATTAAGTTTCAAACTTACAATAGGACGAATATCAATAACAACAAAAGAAACTACCACAAATGAAGCTATTGCTCATTTTAAAACAGGTAAATCATCCTTAACTACAGAATTCTTATACTGTTACTTAAAAGATTTTGATTTTGATAATTTGGGCAATACGTCTTCAATTGCAACTGCTGTAAATTCAAGGACTATCAAAAATATGTATATATTATATCCTTCTGAAGAAATACAAATGTGGTTTGTTAAGAAAGTAAAAAATATATTTAAAAAGATAAAATCTAATACTTTAGAGAACGAATATTTAACTAAATCTAGAGATGAATTATTGCCTAGACTTTTGAGTGGGGAGATTGAGCTATGAATAATGAGAATTTTTTTGATGAGATTACTATAGATACATTAGATGAGTTTAATAAATATATCAAAGATAACATTCTTTCATCACTAGACATAAGTGATACAGATATACCAAGTGAAATAAATATTATAGATATAAACTATAAAGTCCCAAATCGATATTTTAGAGGATATTCAAAAGATGATTATCTGTTACAATCTACTTTAGAAAGAGAAATAAGTAAACTTATAACTAACCCTACTAAAGAAGTATATAATGATATACAAAATGATTACTTATCAAAATGTAAAGAACTTCTTAGGGGAAAACTTCCAGAACAAAGTTTATTATTGACAGATCAATTTGATGATGAAATATGGGCAATAGGACAACATTTTGGATTAAAGACACCATTATTAGATTGGACTTATTCTTTTAATATTGCATTATTTTTTGCATTTAAAGATTATAATGAAAATACTTCTAAAAATAATGAATATAGAGTGGTTTATTGCTTAAACAATTCTTTAGCTACCAATATAAAAATTATTGAACCAAAAATCGATATAGGAGGTAGACTTAATGCTCAACAAGGTGTATTTACAAAATACTTATACTCAGAACTTCAGGAAATACTCGAAAATACAAATCAATCTCCACTGACAAAAATTGGATATTATCCATTAACAAAGCTAAAAATTAAATCATCATTGAGAAATAAAGTTATAAGTTATTTAAATAAAATAAATATTAATAACTCAACTTTATTTCCTGATATAACAGGCGCAATTATGGATTGTCATTTACATCTAGACAATATATTAGAACTAAAAGGGCTAGAATATACTAATGCTCAATACATTTATTAAATATAATAAACAATAATATTAGTTTTTTCCTATCACTAAAACAGTAATAAAGGACAAAAAATGCACATCAACGAATCCACCATTGAAAATTTAGCACTGGAGCAGTTGCAATCGCTGGGCTGGCGGTATGCCTATGGCAAGGAGGTGCTGGCTGGGTTGGCTTATCCTTGGCGAGAAACCACGCAAGCAGTGGTGTTAAAGCCGTTGCTGTTGGAAGCCTTAGCGAGGATTAATCCCCATTTGCCGTCTGCGGTATTGGAAGAGGTGGCGGCGGAGGTGTGCAAAAGTGATATTGCTCCGCTGGCGGAGCGTAATCAGCGGTTTTATCGTCAGCTCAAGCAAGGCGTGGCGGTGCGTTATCAGGAAAACGGACAGGAAAATCACGATGTGGCGTTGTTGGTGGATTTCAGGCAGCCTGAGCAAAACAGTTTTTATGCCATTAATCAGTTGGAAATTCAAGGCACAAAAGGCAAACGTATTCCTGATATTCTATGTTTTATCAATGGTTTACCGATGGCGATTTTTGAGCTGAAAAATCCTGTTAAGGTGAATGCTGGCATTGATAAAGCCTTTGAGCAGTTGCAAACCTATAAGCGGGAAATCAGCGATTTGTTTGTGTTCAATCAATTAATGGTGATTTCAGATGGCACAACCGCTCGGCTTGGCTCGCTCACGGCGGATTTTCAACGCTTTTTGCCTTGGAAAGTGGTGGACGAAAGCCAGCAAAGCCAACGCATTCCTTTTGAAAATGAGCAAACAGGGCTGTTGCAAGGGCTGTTTTCGCCTGCGGTGTTGCTCGATTATGTGCGTGATTTTGTGGTGTTTGAAAGCGATAGCCGTGGACAAACAGTGAAAAAAATCGCCGCTTATCATCAATTTTACGGCGTGAATGCAGCGGTAGAATCCACCATTGCCGCCTATTTGGGCGATAGTCGCAAGATCGGCGTGATTTGGCATACGCAAGGCTCGGGCAAATCGCTGTCGATGCTGTTTTATGTCGGCAAACTCATCAGCCAGCCTGAATTGCAAAATCCCACCATTGTGGTGGTTACCGATCGCAATGATTTAGACGGTCAGCTATTTGCTACTTTTAGCCAAGATCAAGACATCACCCGCCAAGCCCCCATTCAAGCCAACGGTCGGGAAGAATTGCGTGCGGAGCTGGCGAAGCGAGAAAGCGGTGGCATTATTTTCACCACCATTCAAAAATTCGGCTTGCGTGAGGGCGAGGAGCAACACCCCGTCCTCAATGACCGCCGCAATATTATTGTGATCAGCGATGAAGCCCACCGCTCACAATATGGCTTTTCGCAAAAAATCAACCAGCAAGGGCAATATCGTGATGGCTATGCCAAATACCTGCGTGCCGCCCTGCCCAGCGCCAGTTTTATCGGCTTTACGGGTACGCCGTTGAGCCTTGAGGACAAGGATACGCAAGAGGTATTCGGGCGTTATATTTCCATTTACGATATTCAAGACGCGGTGGAAGACGGGGCGACCGTGCCGATTATTTACGAAGCACGCCAAATTCCCTTGCAAGAAAGCCAGCAGTTTCATCACGCCGTGCAAGAAGCCCAAGCCATTTTAGAGGAAGACGAAGAGAGCTATTCTTTCCGCTTGCTGGAACAATTAATGGGAACAGAACAACGCCTCGCCCACCTCGCCCAAGACTTGGTGCAACATTTTGAAGCACGCAATCAACTTTCAGACGGCAAGGCGATGGCGGTGGTGATGAGTCGCCGTATTTGCGTGAAATTATATAATGAAATCATTAAATTACGCCCCGATTGGCATAGCGATGATGTCAATCAAGGCGTGGTGAAAGTGATGATGACGGGCAGTGCTAGCGATTCCGAAGAAATGCAAGCCCACGTTTACCCGTTCACCGAGAAAAAGCAGTTAGAAAAACGCTTTAAAGACCCCGATGATCCGCTCAAACTGGTGATCGTACGAGATATGTGGCTCACGGGCTTTGATGCCCCTTGTTGCCATACGATGTACATCGACAAACCAATGCAAGGGCATAACCTGATGCAAGCCATTGCACGGGTAAACCGTGTTTTTCGCAACAAAAGCCGTGAAAATGGCGGCTTGATCGTGGATTATATCGGCTTGGCGGAGGAGCTGAAAAAAGCCACCCAGCAATACACCAACGCAGGCGGCAAAGATGCCGTTACCACTGATATTCATCAAGTTTTCCAAAAAATGTTGGAATATCTAGACATCATTCGTGGGCAATTCGCCAGCCCTGTGGACGGCAAACCCTTTGATTTAACAGCGGCATTACACATTAGCGAGCCTGAAAAATTACTCAATGCCATCTGCCACGCGGCGAACCATATTTTAGCCTTAGATCGACAAAAAACAGCGGAAAATCACACCGCACTTTATCCGCAAAAATCCGCACAAGGGGAGAAAACCCCACGCAAAAATGCCTTTCTGCAAGCGGTGCGACTGGCGAAAAAAGGCTTTTCCCTGTGTGGCTCAATGGAAGAAATCCAGCCCTACCGCCAGCAAATCGCCTTTTATGATGCCGTGCGTGCCACTATTGTGAAGCCTGAGCAACAGCACCGCCCCAACTCACCCAAAGAGCGGCAATTAAAACTGGTTACCCTGCTCAACCAAGCGGTGCGTTCAGACGGCGTGGTGGATTTGTTCGACTTAATGGAAGAAGAACGCCCCGATCTTTCTCTGCTTTCCGAAGAATTTATGGGCAGAGTGGAAGCCAGCGACACGCCCGATTTATGGCTCTCAGCCATTGAAGGCTACCTGAAATCTTCCATTAAAAACAAAACACAGAACAATCTCGGCACGCAAAAAACTTTCGAGCAACGGCTCAAAGAAGCGATGAACCAATACCACAACCACAATTTAAGCGTAATGGAAATCATCAAAGAATTAGTGGCAATGGCGAAAGACTTCGAGCAACACCTCTCGCGTGGTAGCTCGTTAGGACTAAGCGATACAGAGCTAGCGTTTTACGATGCCTTAATCCAAAATCAAAGTGCGGTGGAAAAAATGGAAGATGCTACCCTCACCGCCCTCGCCAAAGAAATCACCGCCCAACTGCGTAAATCCGTCACCATCGACTGGCAGCATAAAGAAGCCGTGCGAGCCAAAATGCGTGTGTTAATCCGCCGAGCTTTGCTGAAATACAAATACCCACCTGATTTGGCAACGGACGCCATTGAATTTGTATTGAAACAAGCGGAAGTGGTGGCGGACAATTTGAGCAGTGAATAAAATACTCATTTTGATGCAAACAAAACAGTGATTTTTGAAAAGCAGTTTCCCTGTTAAAATAATGTTTTCCTATTTTACTGTGAGATAATGATGAGATTATTACAAACTTTTTTAATGTTAACGGCTACTACTTTACCTTTTATAGCAAACGCACATAATTTAGTAATTGGTAAAGCCCCTTTGACTATTAACGATGTGCAAAGTGGAGAAGTATTACTTAACGGTAATAACGTGCAATATCAAGCGTGGAGTAGCGATCGCCTTAATGGTAAAGTGCGTGTTGTTCAACATATGGCTGGGCGTATTTCGGTAAAATCAATGAATGATCCATTAATGGACAAAATTAAAGCAGCTAAATTCCCGCACGATAAATATCAAACCACCACAATTGTTAATATCGCAGATGCTACACTTGGTATGAGCAGTATGGCAAAAAGCAAAACCGAACGTGGTAAAAAAGATTTTCCTTACACGATTGTGGTTGTTGATGATAATGGCAAAGTCAAACAGCATTGGCAATTACAACCCGAAAATGCACTAATTTTAGTATTAGATAAAAATGGTATTGTCCGATTTGCCAAAGAGGGGAAATTATCTGAACAAGAAAATCAGCAAGTAATTGATTTAGTTTCTGATTTGCTTAAATAAAAATACCCCACTCAACGTGGGGTATCAACGACTTGTTTTCTGATAAACCTAATTTAACATTAAGCAACAACGCCAAATTTTTCTTTCATTAATGCTTCAAAATCAGTACAACCGCCGATTGGTTTTTCATCAATAAAAATTTGTGGCACAGTTTCCACCGGTTTACCAACAGATTTAGAAAGATCTGCTTTACTGATACCTTCTTCGATAATATCAACATAGCGATAATCAAAATCCTCAACGGTGTTTTTCAATTTTTCTGCCAACTCTTTTGCTCTTCTGCAATATGGGCAACCTGAACGACCAAAAATTACTGTATACATTATTGACTCCTTATTCAATTAATTAATAAAAACGCCATTATTGTATCGCAAGATAAATAAGAACGTGAAATTATTTTAAGCATTATAGCGATTGGTATATCATATCAATTAAAATCGTTTTAATTGAAAAAATTTTTATTAAGGGAGTAACTTATGTCTGTAGATGCAATAAAAACATTACACCATCACCGTTCTATCCGTAAATTTTTAGATAAAGAAATTGATGCCAACTTGCGTGAGCAATTGATTCAATCTGCCAGAATGGCCTCTTCCTCCAACCACTTACAATGTGTTTCTATTATTCGCGTAACCGATCAGACAATGCGTCAACAACTGATGGAATGGTGTTCTAATCAACAATATGTTGCTTCAGCTCCTGAATTTTGGGTATTTTGTATCGACTTTGCCAAACACGCTGACATTTTCCCACAAGCACAACTGGAATGGACTGAAGTGCTGTTAATTGGAGCAGTTGATGCCGGCATTATGGCACAAAATGTTTTAGCTAGTGCTGAATTACTCGGATTAGGTGGTGTTTATATCGGCTCTTTGCGTAATCAGATGGCGAAAGTTGGGGAATTATTGCAACTGCCAAAACACACACTGCCTTTAGTCGGAATGTGTTTAGGTTACCCGAATCAGGATCCGCCACTAAAACCACGTTTGCCAAATGAAATGATGTTTTTTGAAAATCACTATCAACCGTTAGATAAAAGCAAATTAGCTGAATTTGATCGGCTCACTGCCGACTATTACCAAGCTCGAAGCAATATTGACAACAACTGGAGCAAAAACGTCATCAAAGCATTAGATAAACCTGTTCGCCCAGGTGTACTGCCTTATTTGCATCAACAAGGCTTTGCTAAAAAATAATGTCTCAATGCAAAAATCAACATAAGATGTTGTTCCAAAGGAGTTTTGATGAAACTACTAATGCTCTGCCGTGAGCCTCGTCTTTATAGCTGTGTACGTTTGCAGGAGGCAGCGATTGAAAGCGGTCACCAAATGGATATTCTCGATCCTAATCGCTGTATTCTACAACTGCCTCATCAAGGCACGCCTCGCCTTTATTATCAGGCTATAGATACACAAGATTATCAACCATTACCACATTATGATGGTGTTATCCCTCGTTTTGGTACTACCAGTACTGAAATGGGGTGCCGAGTTCTACGTTATTTTGAAACACTCAGCACACCGATTCTTAACAGTTCGCAATCTTTTGCTCTTGCACGCGATAAATGGCAAAGCCTGCAAGTGCTACATCAACATCAATTACCGGTGCCAACAACCACTCTAGGTGGTAATGAAGTGAATGCAGAATTAATCTCGCAGAATATTGGATCTCCGGCAATTTTAAAAACATTGACCGGCGCACAAGGTATCGGAGTAATGTTAATGCCGGAAAACAACAGTACCACCAGTGTGCTGGAAACTCTAAAACACGCCAATATTCCTGTGTTAGCACAACAATTTATCAGTGAAGCTAAAGGTGATGATTTACGCTGTTTTGTGATTGGAAATCGCGTAATTAGCTCAATGGAGCGTCAAGGCAAACTCGGTGAGTTTCGAGCCAATTTTCATCGCGGTGGTAGTGCTGTGCCAACAACTTTAACGTCACAAGAACAACAATTAGCTATTAAAGCAGCACAAGTCATTGGGCTAGATATTGCCGGCGTAGACATTATCCGCACTCATCAAGGCCCAATGATCTTAGAAGTTAACGCTAGCCCCGGTTTAGAATTAATCGAAAAAACCAGTAAACTGGATATCGCACTGCAAATGATTGTTTATTTAGAGAAAAAAATTATCGCCGCTTCATCAACAAAATAAATTAAAGGAATAATATGACACCTGAAATCATCCCATTTTGGCAAGCAATCACTAGCGCATTGTCGGAAAAAGAGCCTCAAAAAAAATGTGAGCTAGTAAATCAATTAATGGTACAAAATTGGCAATGGCAACTGCTTGAAAATATTGATAATTATCCGATAGTTACACCAAAAGATGAAATTGTTGGGATTCCTGACAAACCGAAATTAGTCGCACCGCAAGATGTACCGAAACGGGCGTTTTCCAGTGCTGAAGGTTACGCCGCTATCTTTCACGCTATTGCACATATTGAATTCAATGCAATTAACCTTGGCTTAGATGCGGCGTGGCGTTTTGGCCGTGATGCACAGCAACAACTTGGGCAAGGCATTGCTTTTGTTAAAGATTGGCTGAAAGTGGCACACGAAGAAACTTATCATTTTTCACTGGTTAAACAACATCTGCAATCGCTTGGTTACCAATATGGTGATTTTGAGGCTCACGCCGGTTTATGGGAAATGGCTCAAGCCACAGCTCACGATATTTGGCAACGAATGGCATTAGTACCTCGTGTATTGGAGGCACGTGGTTTAGATGCCACTCCACCATTACGAGAAAAAATGGCTCAGCGTAAAGATTCTCGTGCAGTTGAGATTCTCACCATTATTCTCAATGAAGAGATCGGACACGTCGCTATCGGTAACCATTGGTATCACGCACTTTGCCAACAACGTAATCTTGATCCTCTTACTAGCTTTTCCGAGCTTCTACGTCAATATCGAATTGTTATTTTCAAAGGGGTAATTAATACAGATGCTCGCTTACAAGCTGGTTTTACGAAATTTGAACTTAACTGGATTAAAGAAATTGAGGAGTCGTTACGCAAAGACAGGAAAGGAGATCTTTAATATACATTTATGGTTTCTATTTGAAGCCATAAACTCTTATCCAAAATATTACATAACCCATCTAATCGCTTTAAGCACCTGTCGCTTTCTTGCAAATGCCGCTGATACGATGTTCTCATTTTCGGTTGTTAGGTGATGGAAGATGGCGAATGCAGGAAATTTGATACATCATATTATTGGTTATTGGCTGATTTAGGCGGAACATATGTCGTGTTGCATTATTGCTTTCTTGTAAGAAAGCAAAGTAGTAACTAAAAAAAACGCTAACCTCTCGGTTAGCGTTTCTTCCTTTAATTTATAACCTGGCAGTGACCTACTCTCACATGGGGAATCCCCACACTACCATCGGCATGACAACATTTCACTTCTGAGTTCGGCATGGGGTCAGGTGGTGCTATTGCATTCTCGCCGCCAGGATTATCCTGTCTATACACTGCTTTTTCCTACTTTCTGCT
>NZ_JPXY01000001.1:0-38162 GCF_000771895.1 Gallibacterium genomosp. 2 | reverse complement strand
GCCCCTATTTTTTTATGGATAATACTCATTGTTTTAATCAATGGGAGAAAAAATGACCTTCAAAAAATTAATTATTACCAATGCGATTGTTTTAGCTTTAACCGCCTGTGGGGGGGGGGTAGTAACAATATAGACAGATCTAATGTTGAACCAATTATTCCTAATCATCCTCAAGATCAAACAAATAACCTTTCAACCTCTACTGATACCACTCAAAAAGACAAACTCAAGAAAGCTCAAGCTGAACTTGAAATATTGAAAAGATCACAAACAGAAACGCAAAATAAATTAACCGAAACTTCTAACAGCTTGAAAAAAACAGAAGAGAATTTGGTGAGAAAAACTGCTGAATTTGAACACCTAAAAAACTCACAAGCTTAAAGGAAAAGGAAAGGGTTTTTAAAGAATTACAAATACAAAATCAGCACATTACAGCTCAATTAGAATCTAAATTACAAGCGCTATCTGAAACTCATCAAAAATTAACCGAACGTGAGCAACTTATTGAAATTATTAACCAAAAAATGAGTGATACCGTAGAGTCAATGGGGGCAACTTTGGATAACCCATGGCTGATGGAAAAACCTATTAACCACGATCAATTATCTCAAAACCAATTGTATATACAGCCTGTAATGGCTCTTTATCCTTTAGGCGAGGATAGTGAAGGGATGTTGGTTGGTGATAGATATCTTTATAAACAACAATATTCTGTTGTTTATGCTAAAAATTGGTTAGCTTCTTTGCCTGATGGCGTTTTATCAAAAGGAGGGCGTTTCTCTGTTAATGGCATTGGTAACTTATTTGAAGATGAACCGACAATTCTCCCAAGTGAAGGTTCAGCAACGTATCGAGGAAAAGCATTTAATGCGAACAATATGGGAGATTTAACTTATCGTGTTGATTTTGAACAGCGAACGGGTCAAGGGGAAATCACTAATTTTTCAAATAATATAGGTCATATTACCTTACATCAAGGCTCAATTAATGATCAGGAAATTAAAGCTGATGCATCAATGGCAGGCGGAATTACAGGAAAATATACGCTAGGTTTCTTTGGGCCAAATGGGGAAGAAATTGCTGGTGATCTTTATATTGATAGCTCGTTAGACAATAGTATTCCTGCTAACGGAGGCACACGAAAAAAATATGAGGCAAAAAATAGAGGCGTAGCATTTGGTTTAGCAGCTCAAAAAGAATCACAACAGTAGAAATGCAATGCCGTTTAAATACATTTTAAGCGGCATTTTTAAGTATTAAAGCAATGAAAAAATTATTGATCACCAGTTTTGTCATTTTTGCATATTCATTAAATGCTGAATCTTTATTACGGCAAGATCCAATTGATTTTTCGCAAGAAGGTGATATTTCATTACCTACACAGCTAAAATCCAATGCTAATTATCAAAAAATGCCAATGATTCCTATGACATTGCCAATTGATTCACAAATTCAATCTGCGATTTTACAGCAACAATGGGCATTATTACCTAGATTATTAAGGCAATATCAACAACAGGGACATTATGATCCTGCGTTGTATCATTATGCGTTAGCTGCCTATTATTTCAATACGTTACAGTATGATAAAGCTATTCTGCATTATCAAACATTATTAGATTTACACCCTGAAGTCATTTACCCTCGCTTTGATATGGCAGTGATTTTTTTTGAAAATTATCAATATTTACAAGCCAAGCAACAATTTGAACGTTTAATGCTTAAAGCAGATGGCAAATTAAAAACATTGATTGAAGCCTATTTGCAAGAAATTAAACATCGTCAGCAATGGCAGCCCTATGTGAATTTTCAATATGTGAAAACAGATAATGTGAATAATGCTTCTTCTGAACGAGAGATAACTATTAATGGTAAACCGCTTGTAAAAGACGAAGAATCACTTCCTCAATCAGCACAAGGTGTTAGGTATGCGTTTGAACTTGAACGAATAAAAAATATAACAGGCAATCATTTTTGGCAAACGACATTAGGATATAACGGTGTTTACTATTGGGATAATCAATATTATAACGAACAAACTTTACATTTTTCATTGGGTTATATGTGGCGAGATGCTCTGTTTGTTGGAAAAATTATTCCTTTTGTTGAACAGAATTGGTTTGGCGTTCATCGTTACAATCATCAATTTGGCGTAAAGTTGTTTAGCCAAATTCAACTTTCTGAACACTGGCTTTGGCAGAATCGTTTGGCAAATATGAGAAAACATTATGCTGATACTAGTTTGGCAGATCGTTATAATGGTAATGAAAACACTGTTTCGACCACTATAATTTGGCAAGATAATACACATTGGCAATCTTGGCTTAATTTAGAATTGGTGTCCGATCGTTTAAAAGAGAAATCTTCATCATCGTTGAAATGGGCAAGTGGTTTTGGCATTGCTTATTATCAAAAACAATGGGGTACACAAATCAATGTTCGTTATATAGATCGTCATTTTGCTGATCATCACTATTTAATGCATTTAAAACGGCACGACAGAGAATATCAACTAAATGGTGCGATTTGGTATCAAAAATTATCTTGGAGAGGCTTCTTGCCTAAATTACATATCCGCTATCAACGGATAAACAGCAATATTCCTGCACTTTATAGCCGAAAAAATCAGGAACTCTTTTTTACGATAGAGAAGCAATTTTAGTAAAATGCTTAATGTTAGAAATAAAGGTTGTTAAATTAATGGACTGAATCCCGATCAATACAGGATTCAGTCCTTAAAATAGCAGTCTAACTTTTCAGTGTCAGATCATATTTTCGTTATTAGAAATTGGCATTTCTTGGGGCGCGAGGGAACGGAATGACGTCACGGATATTTTGCACACCGGTCACATAAACAATCAATCGTTCGAAACCTAAACCAAAACCTGAGTGAGGCACTGTGCCGTAACGACGTAAATCACGATACCACCAATAATCCTCTTTCTTAAGGCCCATTTCATCCATACGTTTATCTAATACCTCTAAACGCTCTTCACGCTGTGAACCGCCGATAATTTCTCCGATGCCGGGAGCAAGTACATCCATTGCGGCAACAGTTTTACCATCATCATTCAAGCGCATATAGAATGCTTTGATATCTTTAGGATAATTTTTGACAACTACCGGTGATTTAAAGTGTTCTTCTGCAAGATAACGTTCGTGTTCAGAAGAGAGGTCAATTCCCCATTCAACAGGAAATTCAAATTTCTTACCGGATTTCTTCAAAATTTCGATAGCATCGGTGTAATCCACTTGCGTAAAATCAGACGAAATAAAATCTTGTAGACGAGAAATTACAGTGTTATCAATATGTTTTGCAAAGAATTCCATATCATCCATACGTTCATCCAAAACTGCTTTGAATACATATTTCAACATATCTTCTGCTAATTTGGCATTATCGGCTAAAGTGGCAAACGCCATTTCAGGTTCAACCATCCAGAATTCAGCCAAATGACGAGTGGTGTTGGAATTTTCTGCACGGAATGTTGGGCCAAAAGTATAGATTTTACTTAAAGCACAAGCATAAGTTTCACCGTTAAGCTGCCCAGATACGGTAAGGAAAGATTCTTTACCGAAGAAATCTTGGCTAAAATCAATTTCACCTTGTTCCGTTTTTGGCAAATTGGTTAAATCTAAAGTTGAAACGCGGAACATTTCACCAGCCCCTTCAGTATCAGAAGCAGTGATTAATGGTGTTGCAACCCAATAAAAGCCTTGTTCATTAAAGAAACGATGAATTGCTTGAGCCAAACAGTGGCGTACACGCGCAACCGCACCGATTAAATTGGTACGTGGACGTAAGTGCGCCACTTCACGTAAATATTCAACGGAATGGCGTTTTGCTGCCATTGGATAAGTATCAGGATCTTCAACCCAACCACAAACCTCTACTTTTTGTGCCTGCATTTCAACCGCCTGTCCTTGTGCAGGAGAGGCTACTACTTTACCGGTTACAATTACGGAACAGCCGGCGGTTAAGCGAAGAATTTCAGACTGATAATTTTCGATTGTTTGTTCAATTACTACTTGGATTGGCGCAAAGCAGGAACCATCATAAACGGCAAGGAAAGAAACACCGGCTTTTGAATCACGACGGGTACGCACCCAACCTTGTACAGTTGCGGTTTCACCAATCGCAACATCACCTTTTAAAATTTGAGCAACAGATTTAGCTTGTGTCATAGTTACCTCAGTGAATTAATCAATTTCTTGTTTTTCATTAGGTCGGTCATTCTACAATACTTTCCCCACCCGATAAATGCACAAAACGACAAAGCGGAACAAATTCTCAACAAAATTTAAAAATTAAAAAAGATTTGAACAATAAAATGTGATATTTAACGCAAATTTGATCCAACCCCCTTGAGATAAGAGGCAAAAATTCGTATAAAGCTAAATTTATTGTCTTATGGAGTCAAACGCTTTCAGTTTTAGTTGTTTGTTAAAGGATTATGGCAAAGCAGTTATTGAATTCACCACAAAAATTACAACATTTGGGTATGATCTATCGTTTGATAGAACAGTTCGATCTTATTTCTCGCATTGATTTATCAAAAATTTCCGGTCTGGCACCGGCAAGTATTACTAATTTCACGCGTGAATTGATTGATCTCAAACTGGTGATAGAACGAACCACACAAACGCCGATTGTGAGAGGGCGACCGGCAGTCGGGCTGGCAATATCGCCTTTTCATTGGCAATCTGTTTGTGTTGTGCTAGGCGAATATGAGATGAAAATTTTTCTGTGTGAGCTGAATGGCAAAGTGGTGCAGGAGAAACATTATCCGATCTTAGTCAATCAACACGCCCAGTTAGCGCAGTTATTGGTGAGAAATTTAACCGATTTTCAGGCTGCTTGTCAGCGCCACGTTGCGCAAATTTTCGCTATCTCGGTGGTTGTTATTGGGCAGTTGAATCGTCGGCAGAGCGGTATTGCACGCTTGGGTCGTCAAGTCATCGATATTGAGCTGCAATCGGTTTTACACCAAACTTTTCATTTGCCGATTATTTTGTCCGAATATTTTGCTTCTTGGGTTTTTGCCGAATCTTCTTTGGGTGGTGCGATCAGTAGTGACAATGTGATTTTTTTACAGGTCGACGACAGCATTAATATGAGTGTTTTGATTAAAGGCAAAATGCTGCAAGCTGATAAACAGCAGCGGATGAATATTGATCGAGTTTGCCTGCCGATGCTGAGTCCGCTAGCGAATATTATCGGTGAACGTTTGCCGGCGGAAGATCGCCAACAATTGAAGCATCACGTCACTTATTCTGCGATTTATCAGCTTATCGATCGTCTGTTACCAAATAGTCTTGAAGATAATGAACGGAAAATTCAATATTTATGCGAACAGGCAGAGCAGGGCAATAAACAGGCAATCGAAATTATTCATTATGTCGCGGACAATATTTCATATGTGCTGATGAATTTAGTGAATATATTTTCATCAGATAAAATAATGATCAATTCGAGTGTTCTTGGTTCGCACACTCTGTTTGTTGAGCGACTAAAACAGAAGTTAAATGAGAATTTGCTGTTGGATCAGCATCAAGTTGATGTGATTACCGGGCATTATTCACAGAATGATGCGGTGGTGGCAAATGCAATGGTGAAAAAATATCTTTATAGCGGTGAGTTGATTGATTCATTAAGTAGTATTTAAGCTAAACCCGGAAAGAAAAAACCCCCGTTCCAAGAGAGAACGGGGGGAGGTTTCAATGAATAAAATAAAAAACATCTGCTTACGCATTTGCAGTCACTAGCGATTACTAAGACCGCTATAAAAATAAAAAGTTCCAAAAATTTTAAAAATATTTGAAATTTATTTATCTTATTGTTTTATATTGATTTTTACTCCAGTTTCTGCACTTTGGTATACTTTTTCAATCAATTCTAAAACAATGACAGCCTGATCAGCAGTGACGGCAAGCGGTTCATTAGAAGTTAATGCCTCATAAATATTGTCATAGTAGGCTTGATAATTACCATTGACAGTTTCTAACTGAGTGCGAATATGGACACCGTTAATTTCAGTGTTCAAAAATCCCCAATATATTTTATCTTCTTTATTCCAGTTGCCTTTCGGTTCAATGCCGGCAATAAGAAGCGGCTCCTGATTATCCAATTCATATTTGACATAAGAGCCTAAAGTGCCGTGCAGAGCAATAGTCGGTCCTTTTTCACGTACATACTTACTCGAAGACATCACCACTTTTTTATCATCATAATAAAAATAGATCTGAAAATTATCTTCGCCAAGAGAACCTGGATGTTGGTAGCGTAAATCAGCATAAAGCGCTTTCGGCAAACCGAATAAATGCACCGCACCGTCAATTAAATGCACACCTAAGTCGTAAACTAAACCAACTCCACGCTCACCGGTTTCTTTCCATTGTTTACTGTTTTTAGCTTGTGTATAACGATCAAAATGAATTTCATAATCGACAACATCTCCTATGAGTTGATTTTCGAGAACTTGTTTGACCGTTAACACGCCATTATCCCAACGGCGATTTTGATAGACTGATAATTTTACTTGTTTTTGTTGAGCTAATTTCACTAACTCTTTTGCTTCCGCTGAAGTTGTACTTAGCGGTTTTTCAACAATGACGTGTTTCCCTGCCATAATTGCCTGTTTGGCGAAAGAGTAGTGTGTCAGATTTGGTGTAGTGATAATGACTAAATCAACATCATCTGCCAGTAAATCTGCAAAAGTACGCACGGTGGTAATTTGTGGAAATTTTTCCGCCACTTTGTTGCCTCTACGCTCAAAAATTTTAACAATTTTAAAACGTGGATCACGCATTAAAAATGGTAAATGAAAAACGTTGGCGGACATACCAAAACCGGCAATACCGACACGAATAACTTGTTCTGATTGCATAAAAATACTCCTTTTTTATTTAATCTTATCCAAATGAGCCAATAGCACTTCATCGGGTAAATTTTGGATATGACGTAAACGTAAAAACAGCAAAATTGCTGCGGTGGTTAAACAAAAAACAAAGCCAATCCAGAAACCTTTCGCTGTCATATGTGGCACAATCCAATCAGTCATTCCTAAAATATAGCCGACCGGCATTCCAATTACCCAATAACCGAAAAGTGAAATCCATAATACTGATTTAGTATCTTTATAGCCACGCAATGCTCCACCAATGATGGATTGCACCGTATCAGAAAATTGATATAGTGCGGCGAAAATTAAAAGTGAAGATGCCATCATAATTACTTCAATATCATTGACGAAAATAGAAGCAACCCACTCTCTGAATAATAGAGTTAGAGAAGCGGTAAAACAAGTAACAGTTAAACCGAAAAAGAGAGCACAATAAGTAAACTGTTTTGCTACTGCCGGCTTGCCTTTACCTAAATTTTGCCCAACGAGGATTGTAGTTGCCATTGATATAGACATTGGTAACATATAAATGAATGAACTGGTATTCAACGCAATTTGATGGCTAGCTATAATTTCTGCACCAAATGGCGAAATTAATAATGAAATGATACAAAAAAGCAACACCTCACAACAAATTGCTACCGCAATAGGAAATCCTAATCGAATCAATTTACTCAAAGTTTTCCAATTCGGTTTTTCAATAATATGTGCAAAAATTTTCAGATCACGCTGACTCGGCACTTTGTAACAATAAATTGTGATTAAAATAAAGCTGACCCAATTCAAAATCATTGTCGCAATTCCACAGCCAATTGCGCCGAATGCAGGTATCCCGAATGCCCCGTAAATAAAGATATAATTGAGAGGTACATTGAGTAACAAACAGGTAAAGGCAATCTCCATCGCCGGTTTTGTTTTAGCAATACCATCATTTAAACAGCGGAAAGTAATCATTAATAAATAGGGTAATGCGCCAAAGGCCATTACTTTTAAATAACCAGTCGTGATATGTGCCAGTTCTTCATCCATTTGCATATAGTCAATGATGAAGTGAGCATTATAAACAATCAGAAAAATAGGAATGCTGATAGTAAATGCTATCCAAAAGCCCTGCCGAACCTGATGTGCAATCAAATTGCGTTTGCCGGAACCATTTAAATAAGAAATGGTTGGTGGTAAGGCTAATAATAAACCTTGACCGAATAATAACAAAGGAAACCAAATAGAAGCACCGACAGAAATCGCTGCCATATCTTTTGCACTAACACGCCCTGCCATTATAGTATCGATCAATCCCATAGAGTTTTGTGCAATTTGTGCAAGCAAAATAGGCGTAGCTAATTTAATTAATTCAATAATTTGTGTTTTATATCTTTGCCAATTTGTCATAAAATGCCCGATATTTAGTTGCTATCGTTATAGGAATAACAATATCATTTTTATAAGAGGGAAATATGTTTACTGGAATAATTCAAGGAAAAGCAAAAATCCAAGAAATTAAAAGTAAAGGCGACAATTTTAGAACACACGTTATAAAAATGCCACAGGATTTACTTGCCGGATTAGCATTAGGAGCATCTGTTGCACATAATGGCGTTTGTTTAACAGTAACGGACATTCAAAATGATTTGATTAGTTTCGATTTAATGCAAGAAACGTTACGAGTTACCAATCTTGGTCAACTTAGAGTAGGGGATGAAATTAATGTTGAACGAGCGATGAAAATCGGTGATGAAGTGGGCGGACATCTATTGTCAGGGCACGTTTATTGCACTGCTTCGGTCGCAGAAATTATTCAATCACCGAACAACTGCCAAATATGGTTTACTTTACCGAATCAGGATGTAATGAAATATATTCTGACAAAAGGTTATATTGCTATTGATGGCATTAGTTTGACCATTGGTGAGGTAAAAGAGCAATCATTTTGTGTTAATTTAATTCCAGAAACGTTACAACGTACCATTATCTCGCAAAAACAGGTCGGAGATTTAGTTAATATTGAGCTGGATTCTCAAACACAAGCAGTGGTTGATACGGTTGAACGTTATTTAAGCCAACAAAAATAACGAAAAAAGTGCAGAAGATTCTGCACTTTCTATGATTAATTTAGTTTTTTCACCGATTTACGAATGACCAATTCAGGATGCATTTCAATTTTTGCCGGCTCTTTATTTTTATCAGTCATTCGAGCAATTAACAGATCCATTGCCATAATGCCCAAACGCATTTTGGATTGATGAATCGTCGTCAATGGTGGGGCATAAAAGCGGGAAGCGTGAATATCATCATAACCAATAATGGAGATATCTTGTGGCACAGACAGCCCTTTTTCACCAATGGCGGAAATTGCACCTAAAGCCATAACATCATTGCAACAAAAAACAGCAGTCGGCAGGTTATTTTGAGCTAAAATTTTATTCATACACTCAAATCCATCTTCTGGTTCAAAATGCCCCTCTAGCACCCAGTCCGGATTAATACTTAATCCCTTTTCATTCATTGCTTTTACATAGCCATCATAACGTGTTTTTGCTGTTGTTTTATTGAGATCACCGGCAATAATTCCGATTTTTTTATGTCCACAGTCAATTAAATATTTAGTTGCTAAATAACCACCTTCAAAGCTATTATCTTGAATTACATCCATTTTTGAATTGTTTGGTCCCCAATCCATTACTACTAATGGTAGGGTAGAAAAGCTCTCAAACAAGTTCACTGAATCTTGAGTATACTCAGAACACATAACTAAAATCCCATCAACCCGTTTTTTAACCAACATATCTAAATGATTACTGATTTTTTGGAAATTATTCTGTGTATTACATAAAAACAGAGAATATCCCCGTTGATAACAATATTCTTCCACAGCATGTACAATTTCTGCAAAATAAGGGGTTTCACTGGTGGTAATAATCATACCAATTGATTTAGTTGTATTCACCTTTAAACTGCGTGCTACTGCACTTGGCGAGTAATTTAGCTGCTGAATCGCATCTTGAACCAACTTTGACGTATCTTCAGACACAAATCTGGTTTTGTTAATCACATGAGAAACCGTTGTTGTTGATACGCCTGCTAATTTAGCGACATCTTTAATTGTAGCCATTCTTACCTCCAAAAAATTTGCGCTATTATAAAGATAAAATCACGATTTGTGACTTTTTTTATCCATTTTGTGCATCAGATCACAGAAATTATTGTGTTTTTGTAGATAAAAGCAGGATCATTATTGTAGGTTAAGAAAATAAAAAGTGATTTTATGAATAACGGGGCGAATAATGTGAAAACGCCCCGATTTGATTTTATACCAATTCAGTTGCAGCTTTCATATTTCGCACAAATTCAGCTAATTCGACAAGGCATTGAGGATGGTTATTAAGATTCCGTTCGATAATTCTAACCACTGCAGACCCTGAAATTGCTCCGTCCGTACCAGAAGTAATTGCTTCCTGAACTTGTTCCGGTTTAGCAATGCCAAAACCTTGTAAAATAGGTGGCGCATTATGTAATTTTAGGCGAGAAATAAGATCTTCTAAATTGCTTGCGTGTGCTTGATTTTCAGCACTGGTAACGCCTGCACGTGACACAAGATAAGTATATCCTTCACTATTTTTCGCTACACCATCAATCGTTTTTTCGCTAGCATTCGGTGGGCAAATAAATACCGGCTGAATACCATATTTTTTCGCTGTGGTAACATAAGGTTCCGCAGCAAGTAGAGGCACATCGGCAACCAGTACCGCATCAACGCCAACTCGTTGGCAACGTTGATAAAAACCATCTAATGTTTTGGCATAGATTAAATTGGCACAAAGTAATAGACTGATTGGAATTTGTGGATATTTTTGGCGTACTTTTTCTAATAATTGAAAACAGGCATCAGTACTGAATCCGGCAGATAATGCTCTGTTATTCGCAGCTTGGATTACCGGCCCGTCTAATAAAGGATCTGAAAAAGGAAAACCTAATTCTAACGCATCGGCACCGTTATCGACTAAAGTACAAATAATTTCAAAAGAGCGGTCTAATGTTGGATCGCATAATGTCACAAAAGGAACAAATGCTCCCTGTTTTTGTTGATTTAGTTTTTTAAAAAGTTGATCAAAACGGCTCATTAGTTCACTCCTTGTGCATTTAGGATTTTATCTACAGTGAAAATATCTTTATCTCCACGTCCAGAAAGATTAACTACCAAAAGTTGCTCTTTTTCTGGATTCTGTTTTATCAATTTTAAAGCATAAGCTAAGGCGTGCGAGGATTCCAATGCTGGAATAATGCCTTCATATTGTGCCAATTGCTGGAATGCATCAAGGGCTTCATCATCAGTAATAGAAACATATTGCGCACGTCCTATACTGTTCAAATAAGCGTGCTGTGGCCCAACGGACGGGAAGTCCAACCCAGCAGAAATAGAGTAGGATTCTTCGATCTGACCATCTTTTGTTTGCATTAATGGTGATTTCATTCCGAAATAAATACCAATAGAACCGTGTCCAAGCGGTGCGCCGTGATCTCCAGTTTCAATTCCTTTACCTGCCGGCTCAACACCGATGAGTTTTACTGACTCTTCTTTAATAAAATCAGCAAACATTCCAATTGAATTTGATCCTCCACCAACACAGGCAATCACAGCATCCGGTAAGCGTCCTTCACGTTCAAAAACTTGACGTTTGGTTTCTTCGCCAATCATTTTTTGAAATTCACGCACAATAGTTGGAAACGGATGCGGACCGGCAGCAGTACCTAATAAATAATGGGCTTTATCGTAATTGGCTGACCAATCGCGCATTGCTTCGCAGCAAGCATCTTTTAACGAGCAGGAACCTTTATTAACGGAAATGACCTCTGCCCCCATAAGGCGCATTCTGAAAACATTTGGCGATTGACGCTCAACATCTTTTGCTCCCATATAAATACGACATTTTAATCCAAGCATTGCACAGGCCAGAGCAGTAGCAACTCCGTGTTGGCCGGCACCGGTTTCAGCAATAATCTCAGTTTTACCCATTCGCATTGCCAATAATGCTTGACCTAATACCTGATTGGTTTTGTGTGCGCCCCCGTGTAAAAGATCTTCTCGTTTTAAATAGAGTTTGGTTTTTGTATCTTTAGTTAAGTTTCGGCACAAAGTTAATGCGGTCGGGCGACCGGCATAATTTTGTAGCAAATCGTTAAATTGTTTTTGAAATTCCGGATCCTGACGCGCCTCAACAAACGCTTTTTCTAGTTGTTGTAACACTGGAACAAGAATTTCTGGCACATACATTCCACCGAATTCGCCAAAATAAGGGTTTAATAATGTATCACTCATAACTTCATCCTAATAATTGATAATTTGTTGGAAAATGGTATGTAATTTAGCCGCATCTTTTATGCCCGGTTTACTTTCTACACCGGAATTAATATCTAAACCTAAACAAGATTGAGACATCGCAGCATCCACATTATCACTGTTTAGACCACCAGCAAGCATAATTTTCTGCTTCCATTGCGAAGGTAAAAGAGTCCAATCAAAAATTTTTCCGGTGCCACCTTTTTGTAATTTTAATTGTGCATCAAAGACATAACGGTCAATATTTTCATCAGGATTAAATTGAAAATACGAATTTTCTACGTCAACGCTGATTGCCTTCCAAATTTGACATTTCGGCGGTAATTGTTGGCGTAATTGCTGAATAAAGCTGCTATCTTCGTGACCGTGTAACTGAACAGCAAATAATGATAATTGCTGACTCAATTTCACAATCAGATCAATCTCTTGATTCTGAAAAACGCCGACATAGTGCAGCGGTGCAGCGGTACTAATCTCTTGGGCTTGTCTTAAACTGACACAGCGAGGAGAGTGTTCGGCAAAAATTAAGCCGCCATATAATGCCCCTTCTTGATATGCCTGTTTAGCATCTTGCGGGCGAGTTAAACCACAAACCTTATTTTCGCCATAAATAATGGCTCTAACGGCAGTGTTAAGATCATCACTGCCCATTAAACTGCTGCCGATTAAAAAGGCATTAGCGACCGGCTTTAATTGTTGCACTTGTTGATGAGTATAGATACCCGATTCGCTGATAACAATACGGTCTTGCGGAATTTGTGAAGCAAGATCTAACGTACGTTGCAAATCAACGGAGAGATCGTGCAGATTACGGTTATTAATGCCAATGACTTTTGCGCCTAGTTTGATTGCACGTTCCAACTCTTCCTGATTAGAGGTTTCTGTCAGCACTCCCATTCCCAAAGAGTGAGCAAGATCCGACAATATACGATAAGTATCATCATTTACTACCGACAACATCAATAAAATGGCATCAGCTTGATGATAACGTGCCAAATAAACCTGATATTCACTAATCATAAAATCTTTGCAAAGAACAGGTTGAGAAATACGTTGGCGAACACGTGGCAAATAGGCAAAATCTCCTTGGAAATATTTCTCATCCGTTAAGACTGAAACCGCTGCGGCATAATGGCGGTAAACATCAGCAATTCCTTCTAAATCAAATGCTTCCCGAATTAATCCTTTTGATGGAGAAGCTTTCTTACATTCTAAAATAAATGCCGGTTGCTGGTGAGTCCCTTTGGCTAACGCTTGATAAAAATCACGATCACTTTTTGTCACTTTTGCCTGAAACGCTGCCAAAGGCAATTGCTGCTGCTTTTGTTGTACCCAAATTAATTTATCCGCCACAATTTTTTGCAATACGGTTGCTTTATGTTGCAATGTTTGTGAAAAATTTTGTGTAATCATTGTTATCTCATTAATATTGTGAAAGTTTTTCTAATGTTTTATAGGCGTTGCCACTGGCAATCTGTTCCAATACTTGCTGTGTCGTTTGTTTTAGATCTTGATAACCGAAAAGTCTTAAAAGCAGAGCAGTATTCGCAGCGACTGCATTAACGTGGGCCGGTTCGCCTTTTCCTTGTAATAATGCGCGAATATATTGTGCATTTTGTTCCGGTTCACCACCGCGAATTGCATCAAGTGGTTGCGGTTTTAATCCGAAATCTTCTGCGGTTAATGTATAGCGTTCGATTTTACCTTGATAAATTTCAGCTACTTGTGTTTCTGCGTGTAATGCTACTTCATCCAAGCCGGCGCCGTGAACGACAATACTATGTTGATGCCCCAACGTTAATGCGGTTTCAGCATAAGGTTGTAGTAATTTTTCATCATAAACGCCTAATAATTGATGTTTTGGTTTTGCCGGGTTAATCAATGGTCCAAGAATGTTGAAAATGGTTCTGGTTTTTAACGCCTGACGTACCGGCACTGCGTGTTTAAAACCACGATGGTATTGTGGGGCAAATAAAAAACAGATACCGATTTCATCCAGTGCTTTACGCGCGGTGGTCGCATCTAAATCTAAACGAGCACCTAATGCTGCCAATACATCGCTTGATCCGGTTTTACTGGAAACGCTTCTATTACCGTGTTTGGCGACTTTTGCGCCCATACTGGCGGCAATAATGGCGCTGGCAGTAGAGAGGTTGATGGTATTTGCACCGTCACCGCCGGTACCGACAATATCGGCAAAGACATAATCTGGTGTAGGGAAAGGTTCAGCAGCTGCTTGTAATGCGGTTACCGCACCACTGATTTCATCTACTGTTTCTCCCTTGAGTTTCAGAGCTATCAATGCACCGGCTAATTGTTCATTAGATAATTCACCTTGTACGACTGCAGTAAAAAGCTGTTTGCTTTGTTCACGAGAAAGGGAAGTGCCATTAAATAATTGCTCTAATATTTGTTGTGTTTCCATTATTATTGTCCTCAAGTTTATTTAATTTTTGTTGTTTCTATAGTTGGCTTAATGAGCTAATAACCAATCAATGGTCTGTTTTAAAAGTTGTCCACCTTGTACGGTTAAAATAGATTCTGGGTGAAATTGGAAGCCGCAAATCGGCAAGGATTGATGACGAACCGCCATCACAATGTGATTATATTCTGCGTTTACAATCAATTCGGATGGCAAGTTGCTCCCCATTAAAGAGTGGTAACGAGCAACAGAGAGTGGATTAGGCAATCCGGCAAACATTGCTTGATTGTCGTGCGTAATTTTCGATACTTTTCCGTGCATTACTTCACCGGCGTGGACAATTTCCCCACCGAATGCTTCAATAATGGCTTGATGCCCTAAACAAATGCCAATAATTGGACACTGATGTTTCAATGCATTGATTAACGGCAACATATTGCCAGCCTGCTGAGGATTTCCGGGACCGGGAGAAAGTGCCAAAATAGTATCAGATTGCGCTGTTGCTGCTTTAATCAATGTATCCAATTCGCAATCGTTACGATACACTGTCACGTTATGTCCAAGCACACGAAATTGATCGACAAGATTGTAGGTAAAAGAGTCAAAATTATCTAAAAAAAGAATATTAGCCATAACAAAATCCTTACTATTGGCAATTTGTCTGTTTAATTGCCTTAATCACGGCAGCCGCTTTATGTCTGGTTTCATCGGCTTCCATTTGTGGGTCGGAATCCAATACTTCGCCGCAACCAGCTTGAATATAAGCTGTTCCGTTTTGCACAAAAGCAGAGCGAATCACAATGCAGGTATCTAGATCACCTTCCGAGGAGAGGTAACCAACCGCACCGCCATAACTATGGCGGCGTTGTTTTTCCACTTGATAAATCAGTTGCATTGCTTTGATTTTAGGCGCACCGGTTAATGTTCCCATATTCATACAGGCTTGATAAGCGTGTAGCGCATCCAATTCAGGTTTAAGTTTACCGACAACTCTCGATACTAAATGCATAATGTGAGAATAACGATCAACTTGCATAAGTTCTGCAACGCGGCGTGTTCCGCTTTCACATACGCGAGCAATATCATTTCTAGCCAAATCAACTAACATAAGATGTTCAGATTGTTCTTTATGATCCAAGCGCATTTCCAGTTCCAAACGAGCATCCAATTCAGGATCGATATTACCTTGCGCGTCAAAGCCTCTTGGACGAGAACCGGCAATCGGATAAATCTCCAATTGACGGGTAGCTTCAGTATATTTTAATGCGCTTTCAGGTGAAGCACCGAACAGGGTAAATTCTTCATCTTGCATAAAAAACATATAAGGGCTTGGATTATTATGCTTTAATTGATGATAGGCTGCTAATGGGCTAGGGCAGTCAAGCGAAAAGCGACGAGAAGGTACAATTTGGAAAACATCACCGATATTAATGTGATGTTTTAGGCGTTCAATAATAGTTTTAAAAGCCTCATCTTTGATATTGACTTTGACTTCAGTAGAAGCGTTTCGACGCGATAATACAATATTATTATTAGATAAAGTCGAAACTATCTGTTCTGCTTGTTGCTGTAATTTTGTTCTATGTTGTTCAGAAAAAGCGTAAGTATAAAGTGTTGCCTGTTCACTTTGATGATCGATTACAATTAATTGTTCAGCTAAGTAAAAGCTATAATCCGGAGAAGTCAAACCATCATCTTCTAAATAAATGTCTTGCATTGGAATGAAATTAGCCACTAAATCATAAGCAAAAAGCCCCCCTAGTAAAATTGGTTGAGAGTAGGGTTGATATTGCTGTAATAAAGTTCGCAATCCATCAAATATGGTAATGGTTTTTAATTTACTGTCTTCATCCAACTCATTATTTAATAAGGGAAAAATAACGCTTAACTGATGTGTTGAGTGTTGGGTTTGTAATGTTGTATTAATAGAAAAATGTTGTTGAAGTTGGGCTAAAACATCCGTTCCGTTCTCAGTTAAAGCAATAAATTCTACAGTTTGTTTTCTACATACCACTTTTACCGCAGTTTGAGCGATTAATAAGCTTTTTAGGCTGTTTTTACTACCAATTTCAGCGGAATCTAATAAAAGTGTGTTTGGTTTGTTCTCACAAAGACGGGCAAAAAGAGAAGTTGTGTCCGCTTGATAGGGAATAGTTTGTTGGATAACGTCTAAAAAAGCCACGATAGCATCCTCTCTGATATTATTTTGTACTAGCAAAATAGTACAACTACAAAATTTGATTTGCAAGCGCCTTTTAAGAAAATTAAAAAATTGATAGAGCGTGATAACGATTGTATGTTTTAAATTTTTGAGAAATGTCATCACTATAAATAGAAAATAAGAGAGGAAATCGGAAACGCTGTAACAAAACGGACTGTGACAAACAATATTTATTATTTAACATAATATACATTATATTTATAAAGAAACAAGGTTTAAAAATAACGTATTTTATGTTAAATTATTGAAATTTCTTTAATTTAATAAGTATAATTACCATAATTTTATATCTCAATATTTTGTAAAAATAGAAAACAACGGCTCGTTGTTTGAAGATTTGGCTATATTTGACCGTAAAAAATTTGCACCCTAAGTTAGATGATAAGTCCGACTTAGGGTGCAAATCATTTTTTTATTTCTGACAAAAAATCATTTTTTATTGTGGCTAGCTTTTAGCTTTTCTAAATACGCTAATATTTTTAAATCCCTGCTCTTTTAAATATAACGCTTGAAGACGACTCATTACACCTCGTTCACAATATAGAAAATATTGCTTATTTTGATCTAATGATGGAAATTGAGTTGACAATTTATAAAATGGAATATGAAGAATGGTTTGGTTATTCAGCTGTAATGGATACTCCTCGTGTTCTTCCGGACTTCTAATATCAATAATGACGTCATTACCCTGTAACACAGATACCATTTCAACCTCAGGAACTTCCCTTTCTGTTTGTTCGGCGATCTGTCTAATATCCAAATATTGTGCGTTCCACACAGCATCCTCCAACAAAGAGAAGTCAAAATTAGCTTCTTCGAGTTCAATTTTTTCTTTAATTGCTTTTACAGTAGGATTTTTAGAAATTACGCCACAAAATTCCGGCATAGATTTTGCAATATCATCCGTACCTATTTGTTTTGCCATTTCAATGATTTGTTCTTTATCGCTAGAAATTAAAGGACGCAGAACCAAACAATCTGCCGCTTCATCAATTAATCGCAAATTAGTCAAAGTCTGACTAGAAACCTGACCTAATGCTTCTCCGGTCACAATTGCCTGAATTTGAAAACGGTTTGCAACTTTACTTGCTGCTCTAACCATCATCCTTTTCAGTACTACGCCCATCTGACCGTTATCAATTTTTTCTAAGATTTCAGCCACAACTTTTTCAAAATTAATCGCAACAAAACGGACTTTATGCGAACTACCGTAACGATTCCAAATATGATATGCCATCTGTTTTACACCGATTTCGTGAGCCGCACCACCTAAATTAAAAAAACAGTAATGTACACGACAACCACGTCGTAATAACATATAACTAGAAACACCGGAATCAAAACCGCCTGAAATCAATGATAAGACATCTTCTTGTGTTCCTATCGGATAACCTCCAATTCCTTCTATACGCCCTTTGATCAACATAACGTGATCATTATCAATTTCAATTCTCACCGTTACGTCCGGATGTATAAGCTGTACTTTTGCAGATGCAATATGTTGATTCAGACCTCCCCCGATATAACGCTCTGCATCTAAAGAGGTAAATTCGTGTTTTCCTTTGCGTTTTACACGAACACAAAAAGTTTTGTTTTCCAATTTATTCCCGATATCTTCATACACAATCTGAAAAATATCTTGCAATGTAGAGAATGGCTTCTCTTCAACTTGTAAAAAATGATGAATTCCCGGAATTCGTTGTAGCAACTCTGCCAATAGAGGATATTTAGAATTATCCTTTGTTCTAACTTCTATATAATCCCAATGCTTAATTACAGCAACCTGATCATCATATTTATTCAGAACATTACGGATATTTCCTGTTAAAATTTTTATAAAGCGCTTACGTACGGAATCACTTTTAATCATGATTTCCGGAAAAAGTTTAATAATAAATTTCATATTGTTTCATTGGATTATAAAAATAAGCGCATATTCTACACGAAAAATCGAATAAGCGTAAAAAATACACCTCATTTATAAGGAAATTAGGTACAATAACAACCGTTTGAATAGATTAGGTACTATCATCGTTATGGCAAAAAAAGCACAATCATTAAATTTTGAAAATACTATGATAGAGTTGGAAAATGTTGTCCATTGTTTGGAACAGGGTGATTTACCCTTAGAAGAAGCTCTATCCCAATTTGAACAAGGTATTAAGTTAGCGAAACAGGCTCAAGAAAAGTTGTCAAATGCTGAACAACGAATACAAATTTTATTGGAAAAAAACAGCTCTGCTCCATTAACCAATTTCTCAGCATCATTATCTTCTGAAGAGATTAAAAAAGATGATGATGAGGAAAACTTTTGAAAAAAATCTTATTAGGATGGATCTTTTATGTATCAATTTTCTGAGGATTTAATTGCCTTACAACAACGCAATAATCAATTCCTACAAGAACATTTAGCACGACTGGAAAGTTCTCCAGCACCTTTAGCAGATGCAATGCGTTATAGTTTATTGCTAGGTGGCAAACGAATCCGTCCTTTTCTTGTTTATGCCACCGGAAGAATGCTAGGTGTTGATTTAACAAAGTTAGATCATATTGCTGGTGCAATCGAATGTATTCACTGCTACTCTCTTATTCACGATGACCTACCCGCAATGGACAATGACTCGTTACGTCGTAACAAACCAACTTGTCATATTGCATTTGATGAGGCAACAGCAATTCTTTCAGGTGATGCATTACAAAGTTATGCTTTTGAGCTGTTAGCAGAATCTCCTATACCAGACCGACAAAAAATTTTACAATTTCGGTTATTAGCCAATGCATCAGGAGCAGAGGGGATGTGTTTAGGACAAAGTTTAGATTTAATCTCAGAAAATAAACAGATTGATCTAATAGAGTTAGAGCGAATTCATAAAAATAAAACGGGTGCATTAATTACTGCTGCCGTTTTACTAGGATTTTATGCCTCTCCCTATTATCAAAATGAACAAATTAAACAAAAACTTATTTCATTTTCTACTGCGATTGGTTTAGCATTCCAAGTACAGGATGATATCTTAGATATTACTTCCAGTAATGAAGAGCTTGGAAAAAATGCTGGTTCAGATTTGAAGGCACATAAAAGCACTTATCCCCTATTGCTTGGTTTAGATCAAGCGAAAGAAAAAGCCTATTCACTTTATGACTCTGCGAAATCAATTTTATCTGAATTAGAGTTTGATACCTCAGCGCTAATGGCATTGGCAGAGTTCATTGTAAAACGGCGAAACTAATTTTTATGGATTAATATAATATGTCAAGTTATCCACTTTTATCACAAATCAACTCCCCAGATGATTTACGACTATTACCCAAAGAGCGGTTGCCTGAACTCTGTGAGCAACTTCGCCTTTATCTTTTAGACAGTGTCAGCCAAAGTAGTGGGCATCTCGCATCTGGTTTAGGCACTGTAGAACTTACAGTGGCATTACATTATGTTTTCAATACACCATTTGATCAATTAATTTGGGATGTTGGTCATCAAGCATACCCACATAAAATCTTGACTGGACGCAGAGACCAAATGAAAACTATCCGCCAAAAAGATGGGTTGCACCCTTTTCCTTGGCGTAGTGAAAGCCCTTTTGATGTATTAAGTGTTGGTCATTCTTCCACTTCAATCAGTGCCGGTTTAGGGATTGCCATTTCCGCACAACGAGAAAATGCAGAAAGAAAAACGATTTGTGTGATTGGTGATGGAGCAATTACTGCTGGAATGGCTTTTGAAGCGATGAATCACGCCGGAGCTTTGCATACCGATATGTTGGTGATTTTAAATGATAACGATATGTCTATTTCTGAAAATGTTGGCGCATTAAATAACCATCTTGCTCGCCTACTCTCTGGCTCTTTTTATTCTTCATTACGCGAAGGTGGCAAAAAAATCCTTTCTAGCTTACCGCCAATTAAAGAATTTGTGAAAAAAACAGAAGAACACGTAAAAGGATTTGTTTCCCCGGGGGGTACATTATTTGAAGAGCTTGGTTTTAATTATATTGGCCCAATTGATGGACATAATGTTGATGAATTGATTTCAACGTTGAAAAATATGAGAACCTTAAAAGGGCCACAATTTTTACACGTTATTACCAAAAAAGGAAAAGGATATGCTCCGGCAGAAAAAGATCCTATTGGTTTTCACGGCGTCCCTAAATTTGATCCACTTAGCGGCGAGCTACCTAAAAATAAGTCTACTCATCCAACCTACTCTTCCATTTTTGGTCAGTGGTTATGTGAAATGGCAGAGAATGATCCGAAATTAATTGGCATTACACCGGCAATGCGTGAAGGATCAGGTATGGTGCAATTTTCGCAACGTTTTCCGGATCAATATTTTGACGTGGCTATTGCCGAACAACACGCTGTTACCTTTGCCGCCGGTTTAGCTATCGGTGGATATAAACCAGTAGTAGCAATTTATTCCACTTTCTTGCAACGAGCTTATGACCAAGTCATCCACGATGTAGCTATTCAAAATTTACCTGTTTTATTTGCTATCGACCGTGCCGGAATTGTCGGTGCAGATGGGCAAACCCATCAAGGTGCATTTGATTTAAGCTATTTACGTTGCATTCCAAATTTAATTGTAATGACGCCAAGCGATGAAAATGAATGTCGCCAAATGCTCTACACCGGATACCATTGTGGACAACCTGCCGCTGTGCGCTATCCGCGTGGCAATGGAACTGGTGCAGAATTACAACCGCTACACGCTTTAGAAATAGGTAAAGCTAATCAAGTCAGAAGTGGTGAAAAAGTAGCCATTTTGAATTTCGGCACATTATTGCCGGAGGCATTACAAGTTGCTGAAAAATATCATTATGCCGTGATTGATATGCGTTTTGTTAAACCTATCGATAAAGAATGTTTAGCTAAAATCAAAGATCAATATACATTAATTGTGACTTTGGAAGAAAATGCGATACAAGGGGGTGCTGGTTCTGCTGTTCTGGAGGTCTTGGCTGAATTAGGAGGATATATGCCGCAGGTATTGCAATTAGGTTTACCCGATTATTTTATTCCTCAAGGTACACAACAAGAAATTTATCACTTATTAAAATTAGATGCAGAAGGTATTGAGGAAAAAATTCAAGAAGTATTACTAAGGGGAAAATAATGGCTTCAACTGAAAGTTATTTATATTTTGTTCTTGATCAACTAAAGGATTTAAAAACAATAACTTATAAAAAAAATGATGAGGGAATATCTTCTGTATTATCAAGGTAAAGTCATTGGTGGAATTTATGATAACCGATTATTATTGAAATCCACCCCTAGTGCTACTTTATTAACAATGCATATTAAACAAGACTATCCTTATCAAGGGGCAAAACCAATGTTGTTAATAGACGATAAAGATATAGAAAATCATCCTTTTTTAACTGAACTTATTCAAATTATTAGTAAAGATTTGGAAAAATTACCCAACTAAATGGCAATTTAGATAATAGAATTACTATTTATTGAATGGTTTGTATAACTTGTAACTTGATTATTAGTTCGTTTAGTATGAAATATCGTTATCAGCTACTTGTTTGTTTGAAAGTTCTAATTACAAAAAATCCGTATCCCTTTATGTTAGAATGATTCCAGCTTATGGGATACAGATTAATTGTTTGAAGTTTTTATTAAAAAATTAGTCTACAACCAGAGTACGGCAAGTGTTGGTGCCGCCAGAAACGAATTCATCCCCTTGTGTTAATAATACTAGATCACCAGACACTAAATAACCTTTTTCTTTTAATAATTTTATTGCTATTCGTGCACCTTCAACAGTACGGCTCATCTCTTCAAAATAAACCGGCACTACACCACGATATAATGCACAAAGATTTAATGCACTTTGATTACGGGAAAGTGCAAAAATAGGTAAGCCGGAACTAATACGTGACATTAAACGTGCAGTACGTCCTGTACTAGTCATTGCAATAATGGCAGCGGTTCCTTTCATATGATTCGCTGCGTACATTGCAGACATAGCAACTGCTTCTTCAATTGAACCAAATTCAACGTCCATACGATGACGAGAAACATTAATACTTGGCATTTTTTCTGCGCCTAGGCATACCTTAGCCATTGCTGCAACGGTTTCTGATGGGTATTGCCCAGCTGCTGTTTCTGCAGACAGCATTACTGCATCGGTTCCATCCAATACTGCATTAGCAACGTCCATTACTTCTGCACGAGTCGGCATAGGATTACTGATCATTGATTCCATCATTTGAGTCGCAGTAATAACCACTTTATTTAATTGACGAGAACGGCGAATTAATTTTTTCTGTACGCCTACTAATTCAGGATCACCAATTTCAACCCCTAAGTCACCACGAGCAACCATAATAACATCTGAAGCTTTGATAATATCATCAATTGATTCTGCTGTTGCAACTGTTTCTGCACGCTCTACCTTTGCCACAATTTTTGCATTTAATCCCGCTTCCATTGCTAATTTACGTGCATATTCAATATCTGCACCGGTACGAGGGAATGAAACTGCTAAATAATCTACACCGATTTTTGCAGCAGTTAAAATATCTGCTTTATCTTTCTCAGTTAATGCATCTGCGGATAATCCGCCACCTAATTTATTGATACCTTTATTATTAGAAAGTGGGCCGCCGACGGTCACTTCTGTGAATACTTTTTCGCCTTCGGTTGATAAGACTTTCAATTGAACACGACCATCATCCAATAATAAAATATCGCCCGGAACAACATCTTTTGGTAAATTTTTATAATCTAAACCTACAGATTCTTGAGTACCTTCACCTTTCGGCAATTCGGCATCAAGCACAAATTTATCACCAATATTCAAAAAGATTTTGCCATCTTTAAAAGTAGAAACTCGAATTTTAGGCCCTTGCAAATCACCAAGGATGGCAACTTGTTTACCCAATTTTTTCGCAACTTCACGCACTTTTGCGGCACGGTTAATATGATCTTCTGCAGTACCATGAGAAAAGTTCATTCGCACAACATTTGCTCCGGCAGCAATAATTTTTTCTAAATTATTGCCTTTATCAGTCGCCGGACCTAAGGTTGTAACAATTTTCGTTCTTCTTAGTCTTCTAGACATGAATTGCTCCATAAGATAACAACATTACTTAAAAAATATAAAAAACTAATTTATTGAGGAATGGTGCTTTTTTTTGTCAAACACCTATAATAAAACGGTCGTGCATTATACGCTGATTTTCTGTGTAATGCGAGATCAGGCTAAGTAAATTTTTCTTAATCACTTGATATAGGTAGGAAATTTATGCATATATTTATTATGCGTCACGGAGAAGCTAGTTTTTATGCCACCAGCGATAAAGAACGCCCCTTAACTCCCCGGGGTGAAGAACAGGCGAAACAACAGGGGAAATGGTTACTGCAACAAGGGTGGATGCCAGATTTTATGTTGGTTAGTCCATATCTCCGCGCACAACAAACACATAAACAAATTTGTAGCGCATTAAAAATTATAGAACATAGTGAATGTTGGGATAATTTAACACCTTACGGTAATGCTTATGTAGTTGCAGATTATTTAGATATGTTAGCTAAAGATGGCATAAAAAATGTATTGATTATTTCTCATTTACCATTAGTTGATGAAATTGTACAAGCTTTAGGTATTACTCAACCAATTGCTTTTCATACTGCTACTCTAGTTGAGATTGCCTACAATAATGGGAAAGGCGTTTTGTTACAAATTAAACAACCAGATATTTAGTCAAAATGATGGGTTTATTACCCATCATTAATATTAATTAAGTCCAGCTTCTAATTTTAGCTGTAATAGTCTTCTCTCCTCTACAGACAAAGCAACGCCTTTTTCATTGGTGAGAATAAAGAAATCTTCTACCCTTTCTCCATTTGTAGTGATTTTGGCATTGGATAGTATTAATTGCTGTTGTGTAAAAATATCACTGATAATCGCAAGCAATCCTGCACTATCCTTAGTAATTAATTCCAGTTCAGTCTGCTCAATTTTGTCAATATTTAAGAAACGTATTTCAAGTGGTACACTAAAATGCTGCAATTTACTGCTTCGACGTGCAGCCACAGTCGGCACACGCTTTTCGCCTTTTAATACCGCTTTTAAAACCTGAGCAATTTCATCTCTTCTTGGTTTACGTAATGCACTACCATCGTTTTCTGTAACAATAAAACTATCGAATACTTCTCCACTCTTGGCGGTGATAATCTGGGCATCGTGAATACTTAAATTTTTCGCATCTAATGTTCTTACGACTTTATTAAAAAGTTGAGGCTGATCAGTACAATAAATAAAAATCTCCGTTGCACCACGAGAAAATCGGCTACTGACTAAAACAACAACTTCATTACTTAAATCCTTGATTTGGCAAAGATGCTCTGCGTGCCACGCTAGCTGTTTTGAAGTATTGCGTAAAAAATATTCTTGCGGACAGCGTTGCCATAGCTGATTTACATCATTCACTTTGATTTGATTTTTTTCCAACATTGGTTGCATAATATCGAGTGCTTTAATTCGGTTCTGTAAAATTTGAATGCTGTAATCAAGCGGTACTGAAATGCCTTGATCCAGCTGTTGTCTAGTGTAGTGATAAAGCGTTGTTAATAATGTTTTCTTCCAACTATTCCACAGAGTTTCATTAGTTGCACAAATATCCGCTACCGTTAAACAAAGTAGATAATCCAATCGTGTTTTATTATTAACAATTTTAGCAAAATGACTAATTTCCGCTGGATCGTGAATATCTCTTCTTTGTGCAACAATTGACATTTGTAGATGTGATAATACCAACCACGCCATAAACTCTGCATCTTGCTCACTAAAATTATGCTTAATCGCAAAATCATACATATCAATAGCTCCCAATTCTGCATGATCTCCGGAACGCCCCTTAGCGATATCGTGAAATAAGGCAGCCAGATAAAGTTGTGGACGTTTTGTTAAGGTTAAAAATATTTTGTGGCATAAAGGATATGACTCAACACTCGTTTCGTTAGCAAAATTTTCCAATTTAAGTAATAAACGAACGGTGTGTTCATCAACAGTATAAGAATGAAACAGATCAAATTGCATTAAACCTACAATATGCTTCCATTCCCGTAAATAAGCTTTCAATACGCCATAACGGTGCATCAGTGCGAATGCTCTGGTAATACAATGTGGCTGTTGTAGAATCTGAATAAAATAGGTTCTTGCCTGCGGTAACTCACTTAAATAGCCTTTGTAGTTCAATAATGCAAGACGCAATTGCCGTAATGTACTGGAATGGATATAACTTTGTGGATAATGACAGAGCTGTAAAAAAAGCTCTATCATTGTTTCAGGCTTGGATTGAAACATATCGTGACATTGTAACTGAATGCTATTATTGACTAAATAAAAGGCAGGGCTGATGGCAATTTTTTCTACCGATTTTGTACAGCTTGGGCATAAAAACTGCTCTTGATAATCCTGCATTAACACTTCACTTAACTGCATAATTTGTTGTGAATTGCGAAAATAAGCTTTCATCATTGTTTCTACTGCCTGATTACCAACACCTTGATAGCCCAGCATTTCACTAATTTTTAACTGTCGTTCAAATAATAAACGATTATCATAACGTTTAATTACTAAGTGCAAAGCATAACGAAGTTTAAATAGAAATGTTTGACAATCAAATAATACTTGATGCTCTTCTGGATAAATAAAACCTAAATGAAGTAAATCATCTAGGTTTTTCGCTTTGAAGTGCCGCCACGCTACCCAATAAAGTAAATGCAAATCACGTAGTCCGCCTGGGCTATATTTAAGATCAGGTTCCAAATTATATGCTGTATTATGATAACGTTGATAACGTTCATTTTTTTCCGCTACTTTTGCCGTAAAAAAATCACGCATTGACCAAAAATCATCTTGATAAATATGTTGTGTCAACTTTTCAAATAACGGTTTATTTCCGGTTAGAAAACGAGATTCCAGTAAATTGGTTGCGATACTAATATCATTCCGCCCCTCTTCCAGACATTGCGGCAAGGTGCAAATACTATGCCCGACTTCAAAATGACAATCCCATAAAAATTGCACGAAATTGGCGATCTGCTGTTCTTGCTCTTCATCTAAGTTTTGGGAGGATAAAATCAAGAAATCTAAATCCGACAGCGGAAAAATTTCACCACGCCCATAACCACCTACTGCGATTAATGCTAAATGCGGATAACTGTCCAATCGGAAATGGTACCATAGCATCAATAACAGTTGATCACAAAGATCACTACGCTGTTTAATCAGATAGTAAATATCAATATTCTGACTAAAATTTTCCGTTTCAGCTGCTTTTAAATCAGTAAAGAATCGACGAACATTGGCGGGAGTAAAGGGTATTTTGGTTAAATCTTGAGTAAATAATAGCTTTTGCATAAGATTCCTGTATAAAAATCATTTGTTATATTTATAACAATATTATCTTTTCAACAAAAAAACGACTATTTTTAAAAAGTAGTCGCTTTTTTTATAATTTTTTTAATTATTTATCATTATCCTTTGAATATCATTTAATTCCTCATCACGAATGGTCATCACTTCACAACCATTTTCCGTAACGACAATTTGATGTTCATACTGTGCGGAATGGCTGCGATCTTTGGTTTTGACAGTCCAGCCATCACCCATTAAACGAATCTCTTTTCTACCAGCATTGACCATCGGTTCAATCGTAAACACCATTCCAGGTTGTAAAATCACTCCACCGTCATCTGCATAATAATGTAAAACTTGTGGATCACAGTGAAACTCAGTGCCAATACCGTGACCGCAATATTCGCGAACTACAGAAAACCCCTGTTTTTCTACATATTGTTGAATAACACGACCAATTTCGTTTAAACGAATACCCGGTTTAACAGTACGCAATGCTAAATAGAGTGATTGTTGAGTAACTTCGCATAACTTTTTACTACGAATCGGTGGTTCGCCAACCATATACATTTTAGAATTATCACCGAAATAACCATCTTTAATCACAGTTACATCAATATTGAGAATATCACCATCTTTTAATTTCTTTTCATCATTCGGAATACCGTGACATACTACCTCATTAATTGAAATACATACTGATTTTGGAAAACCGTGATAATTTAAACAGGCTGGAATCACTTTTTGCTCATTTACCATATAATCGTGACAAATGTGATCCAATTCTCCAGTAGTAACCCCTGCTTTAACATAGGGTTCGATCATTACTAATACGTCTGAAGCGAGCTTACAGGCTATACGCAATTTTTCGATTTCTTCTGCTGTCCTTAATGGAATTGTCATTTTTTTCTCCAATTTGAAACTCTTAATTTTTCGATGGCTATAATACCATTATTTCAACGTTATCAATAACCTTTCAATGAAATTGTTGAACGATTTACTAGGTTATTAGATAATAGCCATACTATTAAGATAATTTACACTTCATCATAACTATTTAGTTTGTAACTATATGATGAAAAAACAATGAGGAGTTCAAGAATGAGTGATGATGTTTCCATTCCGCTAACTTTTACCGATGCGGCAGCACGTAAAGTAAAATTTTTAATTGAAGGCGAAGATAATCCAAATCTCAAATTACGTGTTTATATTACCGGTGGCGGTTGCAGCGGTTTCCAATATGGATTTACTTTTGATGAAAATGTGAATGAAGGCGATCTTACTATTGAAAATTCAGGCGTGACTTTGGTGGTTGACCCAATGAGCTTACAATACTTAATTGGAGGAACAGTAGATTATACCGAAGGATTGGAAGGTTCACGTTTTGTTGTTGACAATCCGAATGCGACAACAACCTGTGGTTGCGGTTCATCTTTCAGCATCTAATTTAAAAAGGCTATCAGAGCATAGTCTTCTTTTCTTATTAAGGGGGCATAAAATGGAATTTCAATTCTATTGCATTGATCGCAATACAATTAATGTCAGCTGTTCAATGGAACACGAAGCGGTTGCACGTTGGGCAAACAGTGAAATTCGTGGTGATTTGAAAAAAATTGCTGAATTAATGGCAGTAATAAAAGCGTGTCATTCCACTCCTTACGGCATCGACAAAATTATTCCGGGCAAAGAATTTTCCGTCCATATTAATCACGATGAAGTGATGGTTAAAGCCAATATTCTCTTTTCAGAAGAAAATTCCGATGAAATTTTAGAAGATGATCTTCAATTTTATGATGAAGAAAATATGGCGATTTGTGGATTGGAAGATTTTGAACACTTTTTATCTGAATATCAACAATTTGCCAAAGAGTAATTTTTAATCATTATCTGATTGATTTATCAACACAATGTTTCAAAAATGTAATTCATCGAAACGTTTTTTTCGAAGTGGATCACATTCTTGAACATTTTTTTTATTAAGTTTTGAATTCAAAAAACACCTTATCTATTATAGCGCCGAAAAAATTATTATTAATCAATTAATAAATTAAGGTGTGTGTATGTTAAATGAGCAAACTTTAAATTCCTCAATAGAACAATCTTGTCCAAAATCCCATATTTGGAATAAATTTGATCTGGCGTGGGTTTTAAATTTATTCGGTACTGCTGTAGGCGCAGGCGTCTTATTTTTACCTATTAATGCCGGTGCAGGTGGCTTTTGGCCATTAGTTATTATGACAATAATAGTTGGACCAATGACTTATTTTGCTCATCGAGGACTAGCTCGATTTGTGCTATCTTCTAGTAAGCCGGGCAGTGATATAACTGAAGTAGTGGAGGAACATTTTGGTAAAACGGCTGGCAAATTAATCACCCTCCTCTATTTCTTTGCAATTTTCCCTATTCTTCTAATTTATGGTAATGGCATTACCAATACGGTTGATTCATTTATAGTAAATCAATTAGGAATGGCTTCACCATCAAGAGTTTTTCTTTCATTGATTTTGATCGGCAGCCTAATCGGTATTTTCTTGTTAGGTGAAAAAGTAGTATTGAAAGTCACCGAATGGTTGGTTTATCCTCTTGTATTTATTCTTTTTGCTTTATCAATCTATCTTATTCCGGAATGGAACACCAGTATGTTGCAAGAAATACCTAGTGGTAAGCAATTTTTATTAACATTATGGATTACCATTCCGGTGTTGGTTTTTTCATTTAATCACTCACCTGCTATTTCTTCCTTTGTGCTTTCACAGCAACGTCAATATAAATCTTTCACAACTACTGAACAACACGCCAGCAAAACATTAAAAGGCACAGCGACCATTTTATTAGTGTTTGTGATGTTCTTCGTTTTTAGTTGCGTTTTAACCTTAACGCCGGAAGATTTGTTATTAGCCAAAGAACAAAATATTGCTATTCTCTCTTTCCTTGCCAATAAATTTGATAATCCTTATATCTCCTATCTTGGTCCTTTGGTTGCCTTTTTAGCGATTACCAGTTCATTTTTTGGTCATTATATGGGCGCAAGAGAGGGTTTACAGGGGTTATATCTCAAATTAAAAGGCGAAAACCAACATTCCGCGAATATTAATCATCGCCGTTTAAACCTTGTTTCAGCACTCTTTTTCTTATTATCACTTTGGGGTGTAGCGATTATCAACCCAAGCATTTTAGGTTTAATCGAATCTCTAGGCGGCCCTATTATCGCAATGATCTTGTTCATTATGCCGATGTATGCGATTAAACGTATTCCGGCAATGAAACGTTACAGCGGTAAGTTGAGCAATGTTTTTGTGGTGGTGATGGGGTTAATCGCTATTTCAAATATTGTCTATAATCTCGTGGCATAAGGCTTTCTAAATAGTTGAAGCCTCACCGCTCAAGACAATAGAATGTTTTTAATTTGAGATAGGTAACCTCTTCTGAATCAAAGTGACACTTTATCTTTGTAGATTGAAACATTAAAATTTACATCCTTTGCCTTAGGTTAATGACCTAAGGCTATATTTATCAGAATAATAAAAAATTAGAGCGTATTATGATTAGTGTGTTTGATATGTATAAAATCGGCATAGGACCTTCAAGTTCTCATACTGTTGGCCCAATGAAAGCCGGTAAAGAATTTATTGATCATTTAGTAAAACAACAGCAATTAGAGCAAGTTACCCGGTTGCATATTGATGTCTATGGTTCGCTTTCTATGACCGGTCGCGGACATAATACCGACATAGCCATTATTCTCGGCTTAGCAGGATACTTGCCTGATAATGTGGATATTGATCACATTCCTCTCTTTATTGATCAGATTAAAAAACAGAAACGGTTTCCACTGGCATTAGCTCAGCACGAAATTACTTTTGATTTTTATCAAGATATGCAATTTCATTCTACTTTTTTGCCATTGCATGAAAATGGTATGACAATCAGTGCCTATCATCAAGATGAATGCCTTTACAGCAATACATATTACTCTATTGGCGGTGGCTTCATTGTTGATAAAGCACATTTTCACCAAGAACAATCTTCTGAGCAACAAGTCCCCTTCCCTTATCAAAGTGCTGCCGATTTAATTCATCACTGCCAAGAAAACGGACTAGCTATTTCCGGCATTATGTTACGTAATGAATTAGCGTTACATAGAAAAACGGAATTGGAGGCACATCTTGCCAAAGTTTGGCAAACAATGCAGGAATGTATCCAACACGGATTGCATACAGATGGTTTATTGCCCGGTCCATTGAAGGTGCCTCGCCGTGCTGCTGGATTACGTCGCTTATTGGAAGCTAATAATTCATTATCAAATGACCCAATGAAAGTAATTGACTGGATTAATATGTATGCTTTAGCAGTAAATGAGGAAAATGCTGCCGGCGGTCGTGTTGTTACAGCACCAACGAATGGTGCTTGCGGTATTGTACCGGCAGTACTTGCCTATTATCAAAAATTTATTGCACCAATTAGTGATGAAGTGCGTGATTGTTATTTATTAACAACCAGTGCTATCGGTTCACTTTATAAAATGAATGCCTCGATTTCCGGTGCTGAAGTAGGATGTCAAGGTGAGGTTGGTGTTGCCTGTTCAATGGCGGCAGCCGGCTTAACAGAGATTTTAGGTGGGACACCGGAACAAGTCTGTATGGCGGCGGAAATTGCAATGGAACATAACCTCGGACTAACCTGTGATCCGGTCGGTGGTCAGGTACAAGTACCTTGTATTGAGCGTAATGCAATTGCCTCCGTAAAAGCAATAAATGCTAGCAGAATGGCGTTACGTCGTAACACACAGCCACGAGTAACATTAGATAAAGTAATAGAAACAATGTATGAAACGGGCAAAGATATGAATGCCAAATATCGAGAAACTTCTCAAGGTGGTTTAGCAGTTAAAGTGATTTGTGATTAATTGCTAAAACTGAAAAAAGGGAAACATCACCGTTTCCCTTTTTTTATCAGCTGATTTATCAATAAAAAACAGCAGATAAGGTGATTAATTAAATTATGAGAAAAAATTGAGAAGTTCGGATAACGAAACTGATTGACGATAATAGCAATAATAGAATTAGACATTTATTGAAAGGATCGAATTTATTTATTCAATCCTTTATGCCGTATCAGCAGCGATTTGCCGCTTTTTCTAACGCATTACAAGAGCGTTTTTTATTTCCTGTTGTTCCGGAATAAACAGCATCAGAAATCACTGTATTGCCGACCATACCACAGCCACTTAATACTAAAATAGAAAAAAAAGAATAACATTTGCGCATTATTCTTCCTCCTTACTATTGCAATCCTGCGCCGCCTAATCCGATCAATGCCAATAACATCGGCGAAGTGATTAAGCCAATGAAAACTAAAACCCACGCTAGGATATTTAGACATATCCCTTTCGTATTTCTACTTTTTATCGCAAAAATAGTGCCGATTATCGCAATAATGGCAGCTAAAGGAACAAACACCATTCCCAAAAAGAGAATGCCTAAAACGGCAAAAATACAGACAATAATTGCCGCAGTTACCCAGTCTTTGTTTTTTGCGATAGTGCATCAGTCATATTTCCTCCTAATTTTTGATTTTGCACCTAAAACAGGTTCATTAGCGAACCTAAAATAGGTGCAATGAAAAAATTAAGATCATCTATTTATTCTCAGGAACAGGTGTTTTTACGTGAACTTTTTATTAAAAAACGTAAAACATTAGGTTTATCGCAACGGGTTTTATCCGACAGGCTCGGTGTTATTTATTCGCTGATAGGAAAGATTGAAACCGGCGACAGATGTTTGGATATTGTTGAATTTATTCAATATTGTATTGCTCTGGAATTAGAACCAACTGAAGTGTTGGCACAACTGCAACAGCAAATTCTATCGGCGAAGGAAGAAAAAGAGAAATAAAAAATGTCGAGTTTTAATTATACTCGACATTTTTCTTCTTGAGGTATTTTACAATAGTAGACAATTTTTCTCGCCACGCGAAAGCGTAATTAAACCGGAACGTACAATTTCAATGACGGAAGTTTCCTCTTTTAAGGCTTTAATAAAAGCGTTCAATTTTTCACTATCACCATTTAACTGAACGGTATAAGTTTTTGGCGTAACGTCGACAATCTGTCCACGATAAATATCTGCCATCCGTTTTACCTCTTCTCTCACCTGTCCTTGAGCTTTAACTTTAATCAGCAATACTTCTCTCTCCACGTGCTCGACATCACTTAGATTAATTACGCGATAGACATCGATTAATTTATGTAATTGCTTTTCAATCTGTTCCAATACCTGTTCATCACCATAAGCTTCAATTGTCATACGGGAAAGTGTCGGATCATCTGTCGGCGCAACGGTTAAACTTTCGATATTAAAAGCACGTTGTGAGAACAATCCAACGACACGAGATAACGCACCTGACTCATTTTCTAATAATACTGATAAAATTCTACGCATTATGATCTCTCCGTTTTGCTTAAATACATTTCATTCATTGCACCACCACGCATTTGCATTGGATAAACGTGTTCAGTTTCGTCAACACGAATATCGACAAATACCACTTTATCCTTAATTGCCAATGCTTCCGCTAATTTAGTTTCCAATTCGTCAGGATGTTCAATTCGCATTCCGATATGTCCATAAGCCTCAGCCAATTTTACAAAATCAGGTAATGAATCCATATAAGATTGTGAATGACGTCCAGCATAAATAATATCCTGCCATTGTTTTACCATTCCCAAGAAACGGTTATTTAAACTAACAATCACTATTGGTATTCCGTACTGTTTTGCCGTTGAAAGTTCTTGAATATTCATTTGAATACTGCCATCACCGGTTACACAGACAACGCTTGCTTCAGGATGTGCCAATTTCACCCCTAATGCTGCCGGCAAACCAAACCCCATTGTTCCCAATCCTCCTGAATTGATCCAACGACGCGGTTTAGCAAAAGGATAATGCAATGCTGCAAACATTTGATGTTGCCCTACATCTGAAGCAATATAAGCTTCTCCTTTAGTTAATTTATAAAGTGTTTCAATAACCTGCTGCGGTTTAATTACTTCACTATTTTTTTCATAATTTAAGCAATGTTTTTCTCGCCATTGTTCAATTTGTTGCCACCAATCAGATAACCATTGTTGTGCTTTCGCAATATCCTCTTCTGTCAACAAAGTTAAAAATTCATCTAATACCGTTTTCGCATCACCTACAATTGGAATATTAGCAATAACATTTTTTGAAATTGAAGTTGGATCAATATCAATATGAATCACTTGAGCATAAGGACAATATTTTGCCAAATTATTGGTAGTTCGGTCATCAAAACGTACTCCGATACCAATAATTAGATCACTCTGATGCATTGCATTATTTGCTTCATATGTCCCGTGCATACCAAGCATTCCAAGGAATTGTTTATCATCACCTGGGAAACCACCTAATCCCATTAAAGATGCAGTCACAGGAAGGTTTAAATTATGTGCAAATTGGGTTACTTCTTCAGCACAATTTGAAGTGATCACGCCACCACCAATAAACAAAACAGGACGCTTGGCAATTTGAATAGCTTTAAGTGCTTTCTTAATTTGTCCTTTATGTCCTTGTAAAGTTGGATTATAGGAACGCAAGTGTACCTCTTCCGGATAACTGTAATTATATTTGACTGCCGGATTAAGCACATCTTTTGGTAAATCAATAACAACTGGGCCAGGCCTACCAGTTGAAGCAATATAAAATGCTTTTTTCATAATATAAGGAATATCTTCTGCTTTCTTCACTAAAAAGCTATGTTTCACGACTGGTCTAGAAATACCGACCATATCACACTCTTGGAATGCATCGCTACCGATTAAATTCCCCATTACCTGACCGGATAGCACTACCAATGGAACAGAATCCATATAGGCTGTGGCAATTCCCGTAATAGTATTCGTTGCTCCAGGACCAGAAGTGATTAAAACACAACCAACTTTGCCTGTTGAACGTGCATAACCATCTGCCATATGGACAGCCCCCTGCTCGTGACGTACTAAAATATGTTCAATACCGCCAAGTTGATGAATAGCATCATAAATATCTAGCACCGAACCACCGGGATAACCAAATAAATATTCCACACCCTGATCTCGTAATGATTGAACGACCATTTCCGCACCAGATAATTTTTTCATATCCTTCTCCATTTTCTTGTTTTATTGATGTTGTGATTTAGTTTTACTGCATATTTTTAACTTTGTCTATAGCAACACATATCGACAAATGAGAATAATTTTAGAAGTTAATGCTAAACAAGCAGCATTTTAAAGAAAAAAATAAAATGATTTTAGAAAAAATCAAAAAAAATACGGCATAAAGCCGTATTTTATAAAATATAATTTTTATTTAATTTATTTTGAAATTTTCCGTTGAGATCTAAAAATGAAAAGTAAAATCGTCAACGCAACAGCAGTTATTACAAAACCTAAAATGGCTGAATCTGTAAAGCCTACCCCGATATAACCAGCAAATGAAGCAACTGCAACTACTGCTGCGTAAGGCAATTGTGTTGTAACATGGTCAATATGGTTACAAGCTGCGCCAGTAGAAGACAAGATTGTAGTGTCGGATACTGGTGAGCAGTGGTCACCACACACAGCGCCCGCCATTACAGCTGATAAACAAGGCAACATTAATGCAGGATCGGCATTTGCTGCCATTGCTGCTGCAATTGGTAGCATAATTCCGAATGTCCCCCAACTTGTCCCAGTAGAGAAAGCCATAATAATGGCAAGAAGGAATAATAATGCAGGCAATAATTGTGTCATCATATTGCCACTGACAAGGCTAGCCAAATATTTTCCAGTATTAACATCACCAACGATAGTATTAATTGTCCAAGCAAAAAAGAGAATAGTAATTGCACCGGACATTGATTTAAAACCAAGAAGAATAGCTTTAATATAGTCAGTAAAACTGATGGTATTGAATACAAATAACGAAGCAACGACAAAAGAAATTAAACTACCAACAACCAGCGAAATACCAACAGTCGTGTTTTCAAATGCCCCTAAAACTGAAAAAGAGTGCCCATTTTCCGCTAATGCTTGATATCCAGTATACATCATCATTGACACTGTACCGGCAATTAAAACTAAAATTGGTACGATTAAAGCACTAACTCGCCCTTTAACAACTTCTTCATCTTGTTGTTCACTGTTATGCTCTGCCTGTAATGCTTGATTTTCGTGGCGAGCCATTGAGCCAATATCAAAAGAGAAATAAGCAACGAAAAAGACAGTGATAATGGCAAATATTGCATAATAGTTCATCGCACTCATTGCCACAAATGCCCCCATCGGCGAATACTCTGTAATTGAATGTGTTGCTAATAATCCAGCAACAAGCGTCATAATATAAGCACCCCAACTTGAAATAGGCATCAATACACACATTGGTGCGGCGGTTGAATCCAAAATATAGGCCAATTTTGCACGAGAAACTTTAAATTTATCAGTTACCGGACGAGCAATTGCTCCCACAGCTAAACTATGGAAATAATCATCAATAAAAGTAAAAAATACCAAGCACGCAGTTAATAATTTTGCACCACGTCTATTTTTAATATGTCTTTGAGCCCAAGCAGCAAATGCCTGATTGCTTCCAGATACAGTTAGTAATGAAGTCAATGCACCCAACACTAATAAAAAAATAATAATATTCACATTATTATGATTAATACCGTCTTCACCATAGACTAATGATAAAACACTATTTTTAATATAAATTGCCGCATCAAGCGGATTGGCATTCGTCAACATTAATGCACCAACAACAATCCCTGTTGTTAATGATAAAAGCACACGCCTTGTTAGCATGGCTAATGTTAAAGCTAATAATGGCGGTACAATCGACCACACAGAAGAAGAAAAATCAGTAAGTTCCATAACGCTAACCTAATAAAAAGCAAAAGCGTCTAGCGAGTGTTCAAAAGGATTCACAAATAAGGAAGGATAAAAAAAGATTAACCACCTTAACTCGTAGCGCTCCATAGTTAAACAAAAATAATACTATGACAGTATCGTCCCTTTCGGCAACGATCCCAACCAATTAAGATGACGCTTAATTGATTTCGGCGGTTATTCCTTTCCCTTCTTCTCAAAGCTGTCAGCTCAAAGAAGCTACTTATAATAATCGCACCTCTACTTCAGGTGGCTAAAAGATACAACAAGTGACAAAAAAAGCAAGTTCTTTTAAATTATATTTATTATTTAATTATTCTTTTATTAATTTTTATATTTACCTTTTCTATTATTTTCTATAAAATCACTTTGTTCTTTTTTATTCCAATACTATTAACATATCCATAGGAGAATTATTAATGGAAGAGTTATTAAAAACATTAAATAATATTCGCTCATTGCGCCTTGTAGCTCGTGAATTATCTTTTGAACAATTAATGACAATTTTCAGTAAATTTGAACAAGTTGTTGAAGAAAGAAAAGCAGAAGAAGAATCTAAAAAACAGAGTATTGCTGCTCATCAAGAAAAAATTGAAAAATATAAAGAATTATTAAAATCAGAAGGTATTTCTCCGGAAGAATTGTTAGAAGTGATGAGCTTACAAAAATTCAATCCATCTCAACATAAAAAACGGGCTCCTCGTCCTGCAAAATATCAATATACAGATTTGGATGGTTCTAGAAAAACTTGGACTGGTCAAGGTAGAACTCCAAAAGCAATGCAAATTCAGATTGACAAAGGTGCAACTTTAGAAAGCTTTGAAATTAAGTAATATTTATTATCCATTTTTAAGGTCTATTTTTTGAATAATAGACCTTTCTTTTTGGGTTGAAATATGTAGATTATTCAAAATTATCTATCATAATAAGCTCTTCTACCCTGTCACTTTTAATATAAAAGTTAAGGCATAGTAGACAAAAG